>NZ_JBQKJR010000002.1:0-180543 GCF_052117165.1 Agathobaculum sp. LCP25S3_E8 | reverse complement strand
GACGGGATGGATCTGATTCTCCACTCAGACCAGGGGTGGCAATACCAGCACAAACGGTATCAGCAGATGTTAAAGCGCAAGGGCATTCGTCAAAGCATGAGCCGCAAAGGGAATTGTCTGGATAATGCTGTGATGGAAAATTTCTTTGGTCTACTCAAGAGTGAGCTCCTGCACCTCCAGAAATTCGAATCTATGGAACACTTCAAGCTGGAACTGTTGGATTATCTGGACTACTACAATAACCGCCGCATCAAGGCAAAGCTAAAGGGCTTGCCGCCTGCAATTCACAGACAACAAGCCCTTTCGGCTGCTTAAACAATTTTTGCTTTCAAATATTGTCTAACTTTTGGGGGTCACTTCATTCAGCCGTCCGGCTTTTCAATTTTATCGAGAATTTTTTTGTCCTGCTTATCGCGTGGCACAAACTGCGCGTACAGGTCGGGGCGGTCAGTCTTGGTGCGGCGCAGGCTCATTTCGCGTCGCCATGCCTCGATGTTGGCGTGATGACCGGAGAGCAGTACCTCGGGCACTGCGCGGCCGCGCCAGACCTCCGGACGGGTATACTGCGGATGCTCGAGCAGTCCGTCCCAGTGGCTTTCGGCGGTGAACGCCTCTTCGTCAGGCAGTACGCCCGGCACCATGCGGCACACCGCGTCCGCGACCGCCATCGCGGGGATTTCGCCGCCGGTCAGCACAAAGTCACCGATCGAGATTTCCTCATCCACGCAGGCGTCAATAAATCGCTGGTCAATGCCTTCGTAATGCCCGCAGACCAGAATAAAGTGTTCGTGTGCAAGCAGTTCGCGCGCTTTTTGCTGGTTAAACGGCCGTCCCTGCGCAGACAGGAACACCGTGTGCACATGTTCGCCCGCACACAGCGCTTCGTGGCACAGAAAGAGCGGCTCGGCCAGCATGACCTGACCGCGGCCGCCGCCGTAGGGCGCGTCGTCCGCCTTGTGATGCTTGTCGAGCGCATAATCGCGAATGTTGGTCGCGCGCACCTCGACCAGCCCCTTTTCCTGCGCGCGGCCGATGATGCTCTCCCGCATGACCGCGTTGATCATTTCGGGAAACAGCGTCATGATATCGATCTTCATTCCAGCAATCCCTCGATGCTTTCGATATAAATTACGCCTGCCTGCATGTCAATCTCCTGTAAAAAGGGTTTTGCAGCCGGCACATAGACCAGCCGGCCCTCGGCAGTCTTGATCTCGTACATATCGTGCGCCGGATTGGTGGTCAGCACATCGCGCAGCTTGCCGACATCGTGATTCGTACGGCGATCGTGTACGGTAAAGCCGAGAATATCCTGAATGAACACCAAATCATCCGGCAGATCCACGTCCTCCCGATCAAGATGCAGCACGCGGCCGCGCAGGGATTCGGCGGCCTCAACCGTATCGATGCCTTTGAGATGCATCAGCACGACGTTTTTGTGCACCTGTGCCTTTTCCACCGTCACCGGCGTATTCTCGTCCAGATACAGGGTGTCGAAGTCGCAGAGCACCTCTGGGCTGTCGCACCAGCTCTGCACCTTCAAGTCGCCGCGCACGCCGTGCGTGCCGACGATTTTTCCGGCCTCTAAAAATTGTTTGGGCATGTTGCCTCCTCCGCTTTCGTTGGGGGAATGGCGCGCAAAAATGCGCGCAGATAACAAAAAAATCGCCGCGCTGCGGCGATTTTTATACGGCGTTATTCGTCGGAAATCGGATTTCCGTCGATTCAGTCGAGAATATCGACTGTTACACGCTTGTTTTCGCGATTGCCTGCCGCTTTCATGAGTGTGCGGATTTCCTTTGCGATGCGGCCGTGACGACCGATGACGCGGCCCATGTCCCCAGGCGCTACGCGCAGGGAAAAGGTGACATTATCGCCGTCGATCTCCTCGGTGATGGCAATCGCATCCGGCTCGGAAACCAGATTTTTGACAATATAGGTCAATAACTCTTTCATTTCGTTAGCCTCACTCAATTCAGCACACCGGCCTTCTTCAGGATGCCGCGGACCGTATCGGTCGGCTGAGCGCCCTTCTTGATCCACTCCTGAGCACGGTCAGCGTCAACATTGACGGTAGCCGGATCGGTCAGCGGGTTATAGGTGCCGATCTCCTCGATGAAGCGGCCGTCACGCGGGTAACGGGAATCAGCGACAACGATGCGGTAGAACGGAGCCTTCTTCGCGCCCAGACGGCGCAGTCTGATCTTTACCATGGATGATTCACCTCCTCTGAAATAGAAATTGATCTATTGTAAATTTCTTTACAAACAAACGGGGGTCAGAACGGCAGCTTGAGACCGCCGAGACCGGGAAAACCGCGGCGCTTTTTGCCCTTGCCGCCGCGGGCAAGGCCGGAAAGCTGCTTAGTCATCTTCTGCATAGCCTCAAACTGCTTAAGCAACTTGTTGACCTGCTCGACCGACAGGCCGCAACCCGCCGCGATGCGCTTTTTGCGCGAGAAATTAATGATGGAGGGGTTATCCCGCTCCTTGGGGGTCATGGATTGGATGATGGCTTCGGTGTGCGCCATCTGCTTTTCGTCGATTTTGGCACCGGCGAGGGCTTTTGCGTCGATACCCGGCAGCATGCCGAGCATTTCCTCCATCGAGCCCATGTTTTTCATCTGTTGTAATTGATCGTAAAAGTCGGTCAGCGTCAGCTTGCCGGCCATCATTTTCTTTGCGGTTTCGGCGGCCTGCTTCTGGTCGAAGGACTCCTGCGCTTTTTCAATCAGCGTCAGCACGTCGCCCATGCCGAGAATGCGGGAAGCCATACGGTCGGGATGGAACGGCTCGATATCACCGAGCTTTTCGCCCGTACCGATAAATTTAATCGGCTTGCCGGTGACCGCCTTGACCGAGAGGGCCGCGCCGCCGCGGGCGTCGCCGTCCATCTTGCTCATCAACACGCCGTCAATACCGAGCGCCTCGTCAAAGGTCTGCGCGACGGTAACCGCGTCCTGACCGGTCATTGCGTCGACAACCAAAATGATTTCGGTGGGTTTGACCTCTGCTTTGATGGTTTTCAGCTCGTCCATCAGCTTTTCGTCGATATGCAGACGGCCTGCGGTGTCGAGGAACACCAAATCAAAGCCGTTGCGGCGGGCATAATCCACGCCGTGCTTTGCAATCTCGACCGGGTCACCCTGCCCTTCGTCGAATACCGGGATATCCAGCTGCTTGCCGACCACCTTTAACTGGTCGATTGCCGCGGGGCGATAGACGTCACACGCGACGAGCAGCGGACGCCGCTGCTGCTGCTTGCGCAGAAGCGCGGCGAGCTTGGCGCAGTTGGTGGTCTTGCCCGCGCCTTGAAGTCCTGCCATCATGACGATGGTGGGCGGGTTGGGCGAGATGGTCAGACGGGTGGTCTGGCCGCCCAAAAGCGCAATCAGTTCTTCATTTACAATTTTGATGACCTGCTGGGTGGGGGACAGGCTTTCGAGGATTTCCGCGTCGGTCGCTTTTTCGGTGACCGCCTTGATGAAGTCCTTGGCAACCTTGAAGTTGACATCGGCTTCCAGAAGCGCCATGCGGATTTCACGCATCGCTTCTTTAATGTCGGCCTCAGTCAGCCGTCCTTTGCTGCGCAGGTGCTTGAATGCGGATGAAATTTTTTCGGTAAGGCCTTCAAATGCCATGTTAAGCCTCCTGCCTGAGCTGTTCGAGCAGCGCCGCCATGCGGGAGAGAATGTCCTCCGCTTCGCGGCTGTGCAGTTTGTCGGCGTTGAGCGCGGAAAGCAATGCGACCTGACGGGAGAGCTCTTCCGCGCACCGTTCGGTGCCGCCGTAGCGTGCGACCAGACCGAGCTTTTCCTCCATCTCGCGCAGCGCGTGTTCCGCGCGCTTGATGCTGTCGCGCACCCCCTGACGGGTGATGCCTGCGTGCTCGGCAATTTCGGCCAGCGAAAGGTCTTCATTATAATACAGGTCGAACAGCTCGCGCTGTTTTTCCGTGAGCGTCTCGCCGTAAAAGTCGAACAGCAGGCTCATTTCGAGCGGTTTGCCTTTCATCGGCGGGCCTCCCTGAATAGTGTAAAGTGTTTCGCCTTTACATCGAACGTGATTATTCTACCGTATATTTGGCGCGGTGTCAAGGGAAAAATAGAGGAGAACACGAATTTTGTTCACATAATCTACGTTTGCTTCACACCCCCAATGATGCTATAATAATGCCCATGGAAAAATTTTTCCGGAAATGAGGGAAATCATGCAACAAGTGACGCGGAAAAAGCTGGTGATCGGGGTGAATCTCACCTGTGTGACCACGCCGAAATTCAAGCGTGCGGTTTTGCGTGCGGTGCTGCTGCTGCCGCTGGGCGGACCGGACGCGGCGCTGCGCGCCTGCCTGCCGCATGTGCTGCGGCGCGGCACTCGCCGTCTGCCTGACCTGCGTGTCATCGGCGCGGAGCTGGATGACCTGTACGGCGCGCGCATCGAAGCGGTGGTGCGCAAGGAAGGCGAACATTTGGCGGTGGGCTTTTTGTCCGACTGTATTGACGAAAGCTGCGCGCCGGGCGCGGACGGCCTGACCGCGGGCGTGATTCGCCTGCTGGCTGAGCTGCTGTGCGACCCGTACACGCAGGACGGCGTGTTCTGCCCGGATTATACGGCGGGCGAACGCGAAAATCTAATTGACCGCATCGCGGCGCAGAAAAACGACCCGCGCGCATGGGCGCCGCTGCGCCTGACGCAGCTGATGTGTGCGGACGAGGCATACGGCCAACCGGTGTATGGCACAAAGGAGCAGGCCGAGAAAATCACCGAGAAAAAGCTGTACGCGGCCTACCGCCGGGCGCTGGACGAGGCGCAGCTCGAACTGTTTTACTGCGGTCCGCTTGCACCGGAAGCGGTGGAAGGTATGTTCGCACAAACGCCGCTGGCGCAGGCGCGGACCGGTGCGGGCACGCTGCCGCCGACCCAAGTGCTGGCACAGCCTAAAGGCGCGGCGCGCGAAATTATAGAGGAAGAGACGGTCACACAGGGCAAGCTGTCGCTCGGCTTCCGCACAGGCGGGGCAAGCCTGACCGGTGGAGATGCGGCGGCCTACTGGATGTTTCAAACGCTGTATGGCGGGTCGACCAGCTCCAAGCTGTTTTTGAACGTGCGCGAAAAGCAGTCGCTCTGCTATTATGCGAGCGCGCAGTTTGTTGCGTCCAAGGGGTTGATGCTGGTCAATTCCGGCATTGAAAATGAGAAATTTACGGTCGCGCGGGATGAAATCCTGCGGCAGCTGGACGCTTGCTGCGAAGGGGATATCACGGACGCGGAAATCGACAGCGCACGCCGCACGCTGTCCGGCGGCTGGCGCGCCATGCTGGACGACCCGCTGACGCTTGAGCGGTACTGGATGGGACAGGCCGCCGCGGGTACGCTTACGTCGCCCGAAGAGCGCATCACACAGGTCGAGACCGTCGACCGCGCGCGTGTTGTCGCCGCGGCGCAGGCGACTTCGCTCGACACAGTATACTTTATGAAGGGGGCGGCGCAATGAGCAAGGTTTGGACCGCCCTGCGCGAGCGCGCAGAGGAGCGCACGCTGGAAAACGGCCTGCGTGTGTGCTACCTGCCCAAGGAGGGCTTCGGCAAGACGTTTGCGATACTCGCAACCAACTTCGGCTCGGTCGATGCATCCTTCACATTTGAGGGGACGCGTTATGACACGCCGGCAGGCGTGGCGCATTTTCTCGAGCACAAAATGTTTGAGGATGAGGACGGCAACGCGCTGCAAAAGTTTGCGCGCACGGGGGCCAGCCCCAACGCTTTCACCAGCCACACGATGACGGCCTACCACTTTTCCTGTACCGAGCGGTTTGAGGAAAATCTCGAAATTCTGCTGAAATTTGTGTTTACGCCGTATTTCACCGAGGAAAATGTCGCCAAGGAGCGCGGCATCATCGGGCAGGAAATCGGCATGATGGATGACACGCCCGGCTGGCAGTTGTTTTGCGGCGTGCTCGAAGGACTGTACCGCAATCATCCGGTGCGCGTGCCCATTGCGGGCAGCGTGGAGAGCATCGCGCGTATCACGCCCGAGGTGCTGTATACCTGCCACCGTGCGTTTTACAGTCCGAAAAACATGGCGCTTATCGTCTGTGGCACAGCAGATTTTGACGAGGTCTGCCGCATGGCGGCGCAGTACTCACCTGCCGACGCGCCCGAAATTGGGGAGCGGCATTACGGTGAGCGCCGTGAGGCGGTCAGCGAGCTGACGGTCACGCGGCGGATGCCGGTGTCGCGGCCGCAGTTTATGCTGGGCTTTAAGGATACGCCGCTGGAGGTGGGCGAAAGCCGCTTGCGCCGTTCGCTGCTGGGCGAGCTGGCGGTGCGCATCCTATGCGGCGACACTGCGCCGCTGTATGCCGAGTTGTATGAAAAACGCTTGATTAGCCGCGATTTCGATACGGATTATACGCTGATTCCGGAGGGCGCAATGGCGCTGCTGGGCGGCGAGAGCCGAGACCCGGAGGCTGCGCGTGCGGCAATTGAGCAGGAAGTTGCGCGATTGGCACGCGAAGGTGTGGAAAAGCCGCTGTTTGACCGCATGAAAAAGGCGCTTTACGGTCTGCGTCTGCGCGTGCTGGACGTGCCGGAGGCCTATGCACGGCAGGAGGCAACGGCCTTGTTCGCGGGCGAACACTACGCAGATTTTGCCGCGCTGTTCGACACCATCGCACCTGAGGATGTGCAGGCGGTATTTGCACGATGGGCGCAGCGCGACCGGTCGAGTCTGTCGGTCGTTTTGCCCGGATAACTCATTATTGACAGCAAAGGAAGCAAACATCATGGAACATGCAATCTCTTTCCCGGCGCTCGGACTGGATTTTCAGATTAACCGTGTCGCCGCGAACGTATTCGGTAAGGATATCTACTGGTACGGCATCATTATTTGCATCGGCTTTGTGCTGGCGGCGCTGTATGTAAACGCGCGCGTCAAGGAATTTGGCTGCACCTCGGACAATCTGATGGATTGCCTGATTATCTGTGTGCCGGTTGGCATCATCTGTGCACGCATCTATTATGTAGCGTTTGAATGGGAGTACTACAGCCAGCATCCGAATGAAATCATCGCGGTTTGGAATGGCGGTATCGCCATTTACGGTGCGGTGATCGGTGTGGTAATCGCGCTGTATGTATACAGCCGCGTCAAGAAACTTTCGTTTGCAAGCTTGTGCGATTTGGCGGCCTTCGGCCTGCTCATTGGCCAGTGTATCGGACGCTGGGGCAATTTCGTCAACGGCGAAGCGCACGGCGGCCCAACCGACCTGCCTTGGGGCATGTCGATTGACGGCGCAGCGGCGGTGCATCCGACCTTTTTGTACGAATCGCTCTGGAATCTGGTGGGGTTTGTTGCGCTGCATTTCTACTCGAAAAAGCGCAAATTCCCAGGCGAGATGGCACTGCTGTACGTCGCGTGGTACGGTCTTGGCCGTGCGTGGATCGAAGGCCTGCGCACGGACAGCCTGTATATCGGCACGCTGCGTGTTTCGCAGGTACTCGCGGCAATCAGCTGCATCGTGGCAATCGCGCTGCTGGTTCGTAAGTATAATCGCTTGAAGGTCGCTAAGGCATTCTATGTGCCGCCTGCGGCAGAACCGGAGCAGGCAGCATCCGACGCAGCAGAGGAAAAAACAGCGGAAACGACGGGAAAAAGTGTGGATAACGCACAACCCGTGACAACTGAATCGGAAAAACAGACAGAAAACTAAGGGGGAACACAGTATGAGTGCAGTGAGAATGGACGGTAAGGCGTTGTCGGCCAAGGTGCGCGGCAGCATTCTGGAGGAAACCGAAGAACTGAAAAAGCAGGGCATCACGCCCGGTCTTGCGGTTATCATCGTGGGCAATGACCCGGCCAGCGAAATCTATGTCCGCAACAAGGAAAAAGCGTGCGCGGAGTGCGGCTTTTACAGCGAAAAATATGCGCTGCCTGAAGAAACAACACAGGAGGAACTGCTTGGCTTGATTGCACAGCTCAATGAAAGCCCGCAGATTTCAGGCATTCTGTGCCAGATGCCGGTACCGAAGCACATCTCCGAGCAGGCGGTCATCGACGCCATCGACCCGAAAAAAGATGTGGATGCGTTTCATCCGGTCAACGTCGGTAAGATCATGACCGGAAACTTCGACTTTGTGCCGTGCACGCCCGCAGGCGTCATGGAGCTGCTCGACGAATATCAGATTGACCCCAAGGGCAAGGAATGCGTCATCGTCGGACGGTCGAATATCGTCGGAAAGCCGATGAGCATGCTGCTGCTGCACCGTCACGGCACGGTCACCATTTGCCACAGCCGTACGCAGCACCTCGATGAGGTCTGCCGCCGCGCGGATATTCTGGTTGCGGCAGTGGGCAAGGCAGGCTTTATTACGCCCGATATGGCCAAGGATGGCGCGGTTGTGATTGACGTGGGCATCAACCGCAATGCCGAAGGCAAGGTCTGCGGCGACGTGGACCCCGCCGTGGCCGAAAAGGCATCGTACATGACGCCGGTTCCGGGCGGCGCAGGCCCCATGACCATCACTATGCTGATGAAAAACACACTCAAGGCCGCCAAACTGCAAAACCGCGCATAAACCGCGCTGCTTTTGCGTGGAAATCATTGACCTTTTTTGCCAATCATCTTATAATAAAGATAATAAGGCGGCCGGGGAGAATCGGCGCGGATGGCAGGGAGGAAAAACAATGGATATGAAAAAACTGGCGGGCGACAAAGCCGCGGAGTACGTAAAGGACGGCATGGTCGTCGGTTTGGGCACCGGATCGACCGCGTATCATATGGTGAACGCAGTGGGCGAGATGGTCAAGAACGGTCTCAAAATTCAGGCAATTCCGACCTCCAAGGCTACGGAAGCGCAGGCGCGCGAACTGGGTATCCCGCTGCTGACGATCGATGAGGTCGATCATGTCGATCTGGATATTGACGGCGTGGATGAGATCGACCCGCAGTTTAACGCCATTAAGGGCGGCGGCGGAGCGCTGTACCGCGAGAAGGTTGTGGCAACGCTCGCCAAGGAAGTCATTTGGATTATGGACGAAAGCAAGCTGGTTGACAAAATCGGCGCATTCCACCTGCCGGTTGAGATTGCGCAGTACGGCTCCAAGCAGGCGATGGCCAAGATGGAGGAGTACGGCTTTCATCCGGTGCTGCGCGTGCGCGACGGCAAGACCTTCGTCACCGATAACGGCAACTTCATTGCCGACCTGCACCTGGGCGCGGGCTTTGATATCGAGGATGTCCGCGAGAAAATCAGCGGCATCGTGGGCGTGCTGGAGCACGGCCTGTTCCTCAACATGTGCAAACGGATGATTGTTGGCTGCGCTTCGGGCGAGGTCAAGGTCATCGAGAACCCCGCAAAGTGATGGGCGATAGACGAGCATCCGGACACCGGATTGGAGACCGAATTGGAGGTACTCCCATGGAGCGGACGCCGGCACGCCGCCGCTCATCTGCAAAGCCGATGAAGCTGAATTACCGCATGCTGCTTTGCATTGCTGTTTTGGCGTTTTTCCTGCTGGCATTGCTGTTTTTCATTCTGTTTTTGTCGCGCGGCGGCAAAATTGATGAGCTGAACAAGCAGGTGGAAACGCTCAATGGAGAAAAAGCCAGCCTGTCCGAGCAGGTCAATACCCTGACACAGGACAATCAGACCATGCTGGCGGGGCTGACGGCTGCTTTGCCTGACCCAACCACGGCACAGACTGATGATTTGACCGCCCTCATCCCGCAGCTGACCGAGGGCGTGTATGTGGTGCGCAGCACCGGATCGCAGTATCAGTATCTGAGCGTGCCCACCGGCTATCTGCAGGATAAGCTGACTGCTTATCGCGACAATGCGGAGGGGTATTCTGTTGTAGAAGGCGATGCGCCTGCCTGCACCTGCTGGGTGCTGTTCCCGGACCGGGTTATCGGTCTGGCGGAGGGCGATAAAGGCTTTGTCAGCATGGACCGCGCCGCTACCGGCAGCGCAACGACGGTACCGAGCGGAATGTACGCCTTTGTGGCGAGTTTCTTCGCATAAAATTACAAAAAAACGCGCGGCAGGACTTGACATGGTCCTGCCGCTTGTGTTATGCTACTAAAAGCCGCATTGTGCATTGGCTTCTGTTAAGTGCGCCCGAATCCCGGTCGCCGCCGTGCCAAGCGTGACTCTACAACGAAAGAGAGGGAAAACCAACATGTATGCCATTTTGAAAACTGGCGGCAAGCAGTACAAGGTATCTGAGGGCGACGTGATCTACGTGGAGAAGCTCGGCGTAGAGGACGGCGCGACCGTTACGTTTGACGAGGTTCTGGCTGTAGGCGAGGGCGACTCGCTGACCGTCGGCGCTCCTTACGTTTCCGGCGCCGCTGTAACCGGTACGGTTGAGAAGACCGGCAAGGGCAAGAAGATCAACATCTTCAAGATGAAGCCCAAGAAGGGTTACCGCAAGCGTCAGGGCCATCGCCAGCCGTACACCAAGGTGACCATCGCGTCCATCAAGGCGTAAGGCTGTGACGAAGGTCACATTTTCGTCGCGGGGGGACAAACTCCTTTCGGTGGACATCCTCGGTCACGCGGGCTACGCGGACGAGGGGGAGGACATCGTTTGCGCGGCGATTTCCAGCGCGGTCATGCTGACCCATGCTTTGCTGTTTGACGTACAGCGCATCCCGGTCGATACGTTGATTGAGGATGACGGCGCGCATATCCGCATCACCCTGCCCGAAGGCGCGGGGATGGAACGCGGACAGGACGCGCTTCGAGCGCTCTGGCTGCATTTTACCGAGCTGGAACAGAATTATTCGGAATTTTTGAGCGTAATGGAGGTGCACACAGATGCTGAAGATTAGCTTACAGTTTTTCGCTCATAAAAAGGGCGTAGGTTCGACCAAGAACGGTCGTGACTCCGAGGCAAAGCGCCTTGGCGTTAAGCGCGCGGACGGCCAGACCGTTCCGGCGGGCAACATTCTCGTCCGTCAGCGCGGCACGAAGATCCATCCGGGTCTGAACGTGGGCCGCGGCAAGGACGACACTCTGTTTGCAAAGGTTGAGGGCGTTGTTCGTTTCGAGCGCCTGGGCAAGGACCGCAAGCAGGTTTCCGTTTACCCGCAGTAAACAATTGAGTATAGACAAAATCCCAGACGGTTGTCTGGGATTTTGTTTTAACAACCACATGAAAGGAGGACTTCCCTGTGTTTATTGATATTGCCAAAATTAAAATCGTGTCCGGCAAGGGTGGCGACGGCAAGGTCGGCTTTCACCGCGAGAAGTATGTCGCGTCCGGCGGACCGGACGGCGGCGACGGCGGCCGCGGCGGCTCCGTCATTTTCAAGGTGGACGATAATCTGTCCACACTGCTTGATTTCCGCTATAAGAAGAAATATGTTGCCGGCGCGGGTGAAAACGGCGGCAGCAAGCGCTGCAAGGGTAAGGACGGCGCGGATTTGATTATCCGCGTGCCGCGCGGCACCATCATCCGCGACCAGAAAACCGGTCAGGTTATCAAGGATCTGTCGGATGACGAGCCGTTCGTCGCGGCCAAGGGCGGCAACGGCGGCTGGGGCAACACGCACTTTGCCACCCCGACCCGTCAGGCGCCGCGCTTTGCCAAGCCCGGCCAGCCGGGCGTCGAGCGCGATATTATCCTGGAACTCAAGCTGCTCGCGGATGTGGGTCTGGTTGGCTTCCCGAATGTCGGCAAATCGACGCTTTTGAGCATGGTTTCCGCCGCGCGCCCCAAGATCGCAAACTACCACTTCACCACGCTGGTTCCCAATCTGGGTGTGGTGTCGGTCGGAGAAGAGCAGAGCTTTGTCATGGCCGATATCCCCGGCATCATTGAGGGTGCGGCCGAGGGTGCGGGTCTGGGGCATGACTTTTTGCGCCATATTGACCGCTGCCGCCTGCTGCTGCATCTGGTGGATGCGGCGGGCAGCGAGGGGCGTGATCCGCTCGACGACATCAAGAAAATCAACGCGGAACTGGCCGGTTACAGCGAATTTCTTGCCGCACGCCCACAGATTATCGTGGCAAACAAGGTAGACCTGCTGGGCGATGACCGTGAGCCGGTCGAAAAGCTCAAGAAATACGCGGAAGAGCACGGCTTTCTGTTCGCGGAGCTGTCTGCGGCAACCAATCAGGGTGTAGCGGAGTTGATGCGTCTGACGTGGAACGAGCTGCAGCAGCTGCCGCCGGTGTTCACCTATGAGCCGGAGTTTGTCGAAACGCCCGAGGATACCACGGGCGAGCGCGACTGGACGGTCGAAAAGGTGGACGATTATTACGTTGTCTCGGGTGCATGGGTGGACAAGATCATGGGTTCGGTCAACATCGACGACTACGAATCCCGCCAGTATATGGACCGCATGCTTAAGAGCGCGGGCGTATATGACAAACTCGAGCAGATGGGCGTGCAGGAGGGCGATTTTGTCGTCATCGGCGATCTGGAATTTGAGTACGTTTATTGATGGCTTGTCGGGTTTGCCCGCAAAACGGAATGCGTAAAAAGTGGATACGGAAAATTGTTAAATTTTCTACAATTTATGTCTTTACAAGATTCCCGCTTTGCGGTATCCTGATAATAGGTATGGATATGCGCTGTCAAGGGATGGCGTACCGCCCTGCATCCAAACGAACGACTTGAATACAAGGGGGATATGAAAATTATGAGAGGCGTAGAGACCCGCATTCAAGAGATCCGCCGTCGCATTTTCCGCGAGGTGGCCCGCATGGCTTACCACACGGAGTGGCCGACGGACAGGCGAATCGAAGCGCTCCCGTATGAAATTATTCCGGGCGAAATCGGCAATTTCCGCAACGATATTTTCCTCGAGCGCGCCATTGTCGGCGAACGCCTGCGCTTGGCGATGGGCTTGCCCTGCCGCAGCGCGGCGGAGCATTCGCCGGTATCGGACAACATCGAAGCTGCGACCCGTGAGGAAACTTATTATACGCCGCCGCTGGTGAATATCATCAAGTTTGCCTGCAATGCATGCAAGGAAAATGAGATTATGGTCACCGACGGCTGTCAGGGCTGTCTGGCACATCCGTGTGTAGAGGTTTGCCCCAAGGGCGCCATCACGCTCGACCGCTATAACGGCCGCTCGCACATCGATCAGGAAAAATGCATCAAGTGCGGTCGCTGCGTGGACGTTTGCTCGTATCACGCCATCATTCATCAGGTGCGCCCGTGCGCCGCAGCCTGCGGTGTGGATGCGATCCGCAGCGATAAGAACGGCAAAGCGGATATCGACTATGAAAAATGCGTTTCCTGCGGCATGTGTCTGGTCAACTGCCCGTTTGGCGCGATTGCGGACAAATCTCAGATTTTCCAGATGATTCGCGCGATTCAGGCGGGCGAGCGCGTATATGCAGCTGTTGCGCCGGCCTTTGTCGGTCAGTTTGGTCCGAAGGTGACACCGGGCAAGCTGCGCGCTGCGATGAAGCAGCTCGGCTTTGCCGACATTCTGGAAGTTGCCATCGGTGCAGACCTGTGCGCAGCGCAGGAGGCGGAGGACTTTGTCAAGGAAGTGCCGGAAAAGCTGCCGTATATGGGCACATCCTGCTGCCCGGCATGGTCTGTGATGGCAAAGAAGATGTTCCCCGATCAGGCGGAGTGCATCTCCATGGCGCTGACGCCCATGACGCTGACCGCGCGCCTTATCAAGCACCATCATCCGGATGCCAAGGTCGCCTTTATCGGCCCGTGCGCAGCGAAAAAGCTGGAGGCTATGCGGAAAGACGTGCGCAGCGAGGTCGATTTCGTACTGACCTTTGAAGAAATGACCGGCATTTTCGACGCACGTCATGTCGATCTCGAGTCCCTGCCTGAAGATCCGCACGGCGTTAACGACGCCTCCACCGACGGCCGTAATTTTGCTGTTTCGGGCGGCGTGGCGCAGGCAGTTGTCAACGTCATTAAGGAGAAATACCCGGAGCGCGAGATCAATGTGGTCAATGCCGAAGGTCTGCGCGAGTGCCGCAAGATGCTGCAGGCAGCTAAGGCCGGCAAGTACAACGGTTACCTGCTGGAAGGCATGGCCTGTCCGGGCGGCTGCGTTGCCGGTGCGGGTACCATGCAGGCAATCAAGAAGTCGGCGGCCGTGGTCGGGCTGTACGCCAAGCAGGCAGAGCACCGGACTGCGACCGGCACCGAGTATGTCAAGGAACTGGACAAGCTCGTCGACTAATGTTTCACGGAAAGGCACACCTTCCCATCAGAGCAAAAAAGAACCGCCATTTGGCGGTTCTTTTTATTGGATAAAAGCATTCAGGTTGTGATAGCGACTTTGCATACCTCATCGCGCCGCGCTTCAAACAGCGCGTAGGCCGCATCAATTTCCGAAAGCGGGAAAATATGCGTGATAAGCGGGGTTGTGTCCAGCTCGCCCGCTGCGATGAGGCGGAGGATTTCGGCACAGTCGCAGCCGTCCACGCCGCCGGTCTTGAAGGTCAGGTTTTTGCCATACATATCAGGCAGCGGCAGCACCTGCGGGCGTTCATACAGCGCAACAATGGTGACTATGGCGTTGGGGCGCGCGCATTCCCATGCCAGCCGGAAACTGTCCTCGGTACCCGCGACTTCGAGCACCACATCCGCGCCGCCATGTCCGCTGTTGTGCCGTACAAACTCAAGCGCATGTGCGGGCGAGACGGTCAGCACGTCGGGATAGTGCTCCTGCACAAACCGCCGCCGTACGGGGTCGCTTTCGCACATGATGATGCGGCGCGGACGGTGCAGCATGGTGCAGAGCAGTGTACAGATGCCGGTCGGCCCCGCGCCGATGATAAATACGGTATCAGTTGGGCGAATTTCCGAAATACGGGCGGCCCAGAAGCCGGTCGCAAGAATATCGCCGGTAAACAGCGCCTGTCGGTCGGACACGCCGTCGGGAATGCGGTTCAGACCTTGGTCGGCATAGGGTACGCGGACGTATTCCGCCTGTCCGCCATCGATGCGGCAGCCAAGCGCCCAGCCGCCGTCCAGGTCCTCGCAGTTGTTGACAAAGCCGTTCTGGCAGAAAAAGCAATGTCCGCAAAAGGTTTCCACATTGACCGTGACCCGGTCACCGGGTTTGACGGTCTGCACGGCCTCACCGACCTGCTCAACCACGCCCACCATCTCGTGTCCGACGGTTATGCCGGGAACGGCGCGCGGTACCGAGCCGTGTTTGATGTGCAGGTCACTGGTGCAGATGCTGGAGAGGGTGACACGAACAATGGCGTCGCGTACATCGCGCAGAACCGGTTTGGGTTTGTCGAGCAGGGCAAAGTGCCCCGGTTCCACATAGGTGTATGCAAGCATGCTTTTTTCCGCCCCTTTCCGATTGCATTTATTATAGAGCACGGCGCGAATAAAGTCAAATGCAGGCGCTTTTTGGCAAAAGGAAATACACGTGCGGCTGACATCATACGGCTTCTGTGGTATAATAATGCAATCAAACGGAAAAGGAAGGATGGACATGCCGGAAAAGATTACCGTGCTGCATTTCAGCCCGACAGGCGGCACACGGCGCGCCGCGATGCTGCTTGCGGGACGGATTGCATCACAGGTGGAGGAAATTGACCTGACTCTGCCGCAGCCCCAGGAAAAAACCTTCATGCCGCAGGATGTGGTGCTGGTGGCGGGACCGGTTTACGGCGGTCGGCTGCCTGCACTGATGGTCGAGCGTCTGCGGAACTATACCGGAGGCGGTGCGCGCGCGGTGTCCGCAGCGGTTTACGGCGGTCGAGCCTATGAAGATGCGCTGGTTGAGTTGGATGACCTTCTGGAAGCACAGGGATTCTGTGTTGCAGCAGGGACGGCACTGCTGGCCGAGCATTCAATCGCACATACGCTGGCAGTCGGTCGGCCGGATGCGCAGGACGCGGTGCAGCTGGCTGGATTCGGCGCACGCATTGCGGAAAAACTCGATAAGGGGGATGCAAATCCACCGCAGGTGCCGGGCAACCGCCCGTATCGGGAGTGGGCCGGCATGCCGGTCGTGCCTATGGCCGGCGACGCCTGCGTGAAGTGCGGAGAGTGTGCAAATGTCTGTCCTGCGCAGGCCATTCCGCTCGAGAATCCGTCGCAGACCGATAAGACGCGGTGCATCACCTGCATGCGGTGTGTGACGGTTTGTCCGGTGAAAGCGCGTGCACTGCCCGCACAGGTGCAGGATATGCTGGCACAAAAGCTCGCGCCGTTTGTGCACAAGCATCCGGAGAATGAACTTTATTTGTAAAAATGCAAAGGAGGCTGCTCCGTATCGGGTGCAGCCTCCTTTGCTGTAGGGGGGGAGAGATTAACCGCGCACAATGTTGCGGTATCGGCTAAGTGCATCATTCCAGCTGCTGTCATGCGCGGCATCGCGCGTATCGGGCAGCGAATAGGTTTCCTGCAGGTATTTGCCGAGGAAAGTGGTAACTTTCACCGCGCCGACGTAGTTGAGATGGTCGCCGCGGTCGCGTGTGTCGCGCGCCCAGTCAATCGGAACCTCTTTGGGCATGGTGTTCAAATCCAGATAAGTCAGGTTGTTTTCCTTTGCGAAAGCCGCGATGCTGTTGTGTCGCGCCTGATTCCAGTTGATGGTGCTCGGCGTGCTGACCAAAATCAGCTCGGCATTTTTTTCCTCGCACAGTGCAAGCATATCCTGCAAACAGGATTCGTTGAGCGTGGGAATCGGTGCGGATGCGTCGGTTGGCACCATGTAGTTTTTGGTGCTTGCGGCCGAGACAGCGGAATTGTAGCGGAAGCCTTTAAGGGCGTCCGTCCAGGTGTATTCCACCGGACGGCCGAAGTCGTTGACCTTGAGCGCTTTCCAGCGGTCATGATATCGAAGTACGGAAAATAGATTTTTCGCGCGGGAGAGCAGATAGTCGTTGAGCTTGTACGGACGGAAGATTGCGTTGGTTTCCAGTATAACAACCGAGGGGCTCTGCCGTTCGAACGCTTGCCGCAGGAAACGATAGGAATCATAAAGCGGCTGGGCCGGAGTGCTGCACAGATAGGAGCGAAAACCGCGTTCTTCCCACATCTGCATGGGGGAAATTGAGCTGTAGGCCTCGCTGTCGCCCACAACCAGCACGTCGATGGAGTTTTCTTTCTCACCCAGTATGCCGCTGGCCAGCATTTCGGCATCGTTCACGCCGAAGGCTTTGTGGTTGTTCTTGGGCATGAACAGATAGGAGGCGGCCAGCATGAGTGCGCACAGCAGCGTCAGAAAGCAGGCACCTTTGACAAAGAGTGCAATATATTTTTTCAAGTGGGACACACCTCCTTAGAATGCGGCATAAATCGGATCAACCGGCACATAGCCGACGCCGTATGCGCCGAAAATGACCAGGAAAAAGAAAGCGGCATAGTAAATCGACCAGCGCAGTGCGAGCGGACGGCGGGCGATCGTCTCGCGAAGGGGGACGCCGCGCTCTCGCAGGATGCCGACCAGCAGCACCAGTCCGACAGCAACAGCAACGATAACAAAGTCCATTTTGTCCATGCCAAGCGTCAGGAAGCTGCGGTCGAAAAAAGAGTCAAGCGAGAAATCGGTAACCATTGTGCGGAACATTGCCAGTCCCGTCCGCAGGCCGTTTGCACGGAAGAACAGTTCGCCCACGCAGACCAGCAGCGCGGTGCGCACAATCTGCATGATACGGTAGGGCAGACAAGCGCGGTCAATGTGCAGAAATTTGGTCACGCGCTGTGCAATCGGGTCAAACAGGCTTCCTGCAAGGATGAGCGCAAAGTGATACAGGCCGAAAAAGATGTAGTGCCAGCCTGCGCCGTGCCACAGGCCGTTGCACAGCCAGACTACGCCAAGCGCGAACGAACCGGAGAGCAGCGGACCGTAGTGGTTGCCAAGACGGCGGCGCGCTGCGCCCGTCAGCTTTTTCAGAGGGCCGGACATGGACAGCGGATAGAACACATAGTCCTTGAACCATGTGCCCAGCGTGATGTGCCAGCGCATCCAGAACTCGGAAATGCTGCGGGAGAAAAACGGCTGACGGAAGTTTTCGGGCAGGCGTACACCGAAAATCTCGGCGCTGCCGATGACCACATCCATCGTGCCGGAGAAATCCATGTAAAGCTGGCAGGTGTAACACACCATCGCCAGCGCAATGATGCCGCCGTTGTAAGTGGCGTGATCATTGAAAACGGTTTTGATGAGCAGATTCAGTCGGTCGGCAATGACGATTTTTTTAATCAGACCGAACAGAATGCGCTGTATACCAAAGGTCAGGTTCTGCCAGGTGACCGGGCGGCCTTCCCAGAGCTGCTGCGCGGTCTGCCCATAGCGGCAGATTGGCCCTTCCATGATCTGCGGGAAAAAGCCGAGGAAGAGTGCGAGGCGCGCCAGATTGCGGTCGGCGCGGATCGTGCCGCGGTAGACATCGAGCAGATAGGAAAGGGCCTGCAGAGTATAAAATGAGATGCCGATGGGCAGTAAAAACGCGGGCACGGGCAGAGAAACCGGAAGACGCAGCGCGTGCAGCAATGCGTTGAGATTTGTGCTGAAAAAGACAGCGTATTTGAGTGTGATAAGGATGCCGACATGCAGGAGCGACGCAAACAGGAGAATGTGCCGCTGCCGCCGCGTGAAGCGCTGCCGAATGGCTTTGCGTTCGGCAGGGGCGGCAGCGGCAAGACAGCGATCACGGTCCTGCTGCTCGGCGGTCAGCCAAAGGCCGAAATGGTGAATGGATACGGTGGAAAACAGCAGAAACACCAACAGCTTGCCGCTGACCGACCAGAAAAACGTATAGCTTGCCGCAAGAAGTGCGACCCAGCGCAGACGCTGCGGCAGGATACGGTAAACGAGGACCGCCGCCGGCAGAAAAACGGCCAGATACAGCAGCGAGCAGTAGGATGTCATCGTTTAGCCTTCCTCCTGTAGACGGACGATCATGGCCCACATGTCCTCGGCGGAATTGAAGTTGGCGGGAATGATCTCAACGGTTGGGATGGTGATGTCAAACGCCTCCTCCAGCTCGGCGACCAGAGCAAGAATAGTCAGCGAATCCAGACAGTGCGAATCGATCAGCGTGCGGCAGGTGGTGTAATCCACGCCGGGTTGAAGTTCCTCCAGAATTGCAAGCAGTTGTTCCATAATGTTCCGTCCTTTCATAAGAGGGTGAGTTGATTTCGTCTGTGGGCAGCGCGTCGCGCACGAGAAGCGAACGGCCGTCCGGCATCAGCAGTACAATGCGCGGCAGCGCACGGCTGAGGAAAAGGGAAATGCCTTCGGTCATGCAATAGGCGCCGGTATTCAAAAAAGCGAACAGATCGCCGCATTTCAGGTCGGATACCGGCATCTGCTTGACCAGAATGTCGTTAACGGTGCACAGCGAGCCGCACAGGTTCCACGGCTGCGCTTCGCCAAGACGCGGCGGATACAGCTTGTGGGGGGGCAGCTGCATGGCCATGCGCTGTCCGTAATAGACCAGATGGTGAATGCCGCCATCCAGAATGGCGTAATTCTGTCCCTTGTTGCGCTTCACATCCACCACACGGGTCAGATAGGTGCCGCAGCTGGCGGCAATGCTGCGTCCAAGCTCCAGCGTGATATGCGCTTTGCAGCGCAGATTTGTCAGCATGGCGGAGAAACCGGCTAGAAACTCGGTTTCGTCAAAGCTCTCGGGCGAGAAATACTGCACCGGAAAGCCGGGGCCGAATTCCAGTTCGTGCACGATAAAGCCCAGCTTTTCTGCCAGCGAACAGGCAAAGTCGTCCAGTGCGTCCAACTCGCGCTGCAGGCGCTTGAGCGACGCCTTCTGCGTACCGGAGAAATATTGCAGCCCGCGGATAAGAATAAAGGGATGGTCGGCACGGCTGCGAATGATTTGGATGATTTCCTGTTCTTCCAGCCCGAACTGGCTGCCGCTGGTCAGACGCAGCAGCACATGAATGGTGACGCGGTAACGCGCAGCCAGTTGGCTGAGCAGTGCAAACTGACGGGCCGACTCGACGGTAAACAGCCGCGGTCCGCCTTTCTGTGCAATCATACGCTCGATATCTGCCGGGGTTTTGTAGACGCCTGAGATGACCTGTGATTCGGCAGGGATATGCAGACGGCGGCAGATTGCAGCCTCGCCGGGGGAGCAGACCTCAAAACTCTCTACCTGGCCACACAGCTCGCGCAGCAGAAAGGGATTGGCCTTGATCGCATAGCACAGGCCGACACCGGTCGGCAGGCTGCGCCGCAGCAGTGCTACGCGCTGCCGCAGGGCCTGCACATCGAACACATACAGCGGAGAGCCATATTGTGCAGTGAGGTTTTCAATTTGATGTTCGGTCATACGATCTCCTTTCTTGCCATGGCAAGCAGTCGCTTGCGGTCGGTTTTGCCGTTTTCGGTCAGCGGCAGGCTGTCCAACGGTTCTAGCGTGCGCGGCAGCATGAAAACAGGAAGCCGCTGCGCGAGTGCGGCGCGGACCGCAGCCTTATCGGCCGCGCCGGTATAAAAGCCGTGCAGCCGTTCTTTCTGCGCGTCATATACGCAGCAGCATCGGCTGACGCCATCGACCTCCTGCACCGCGCGTTCGATTTCCTCCAACTCGATGCGGTGGCCCATGTGTTTGATTTGAAAATCCTTCCGGCCGAGGAAGTACAGCTCGCCTTTGGCGCTCCATCGTCCGAGGTCGCCCGTGCGGTAGATTGGCTGCAAATAGCGGCTGTGGCCGGGGTGTTGCATGAATGCGGTTTGCGTCTGCGCGGGATTGTTGTAGTATCCGAGCGCAAGCGCTGCGCCGCTGACACAGATTTCGCCCGCCTGATCCGGCGTATGTATTTCCTGTCCCGCCTCGTCCAGCAGGAACACCCGCTCGTTCGGGAACGCCGTCCCGAGCGGGATACCCGCTGTATAATCTCTATCACTCTCTATCCTATGGTACGTGCAGTTGCACGTAATCTCGGTGGGGCCGTACAGGTTGACGAAATCCGCGTGCGGCAAATGCTCCATCCAGCTTTTCAGGTGCTTGGGCGGCATTACTTCGCCGCTGAATAACACCTTGTTTACCGTTTCCGGCGTGCGGTAGTCCAGACCATGGAAGGAGGATACCAGGCACAGCGCGGACACAGCCCAGATGAGCGTGGTGACCCGGTGCGTGCAGAGCGCATCCATCAACGCGGACGGTTGGGAGAACAGCCGCCGCGGCAGCAGCACGAGCGTGGCGCCGGTGTACAGAGCGGAATAAATATCCTTGACCGAAACATCAAAGTCGAGCGGCGCCTGATTGCCGATGACATCATCCGGACCAATCCGGAACAATTCGGTGAAGGGCAGAATGAAATCCAGCACGGAGCGGTGACTGACAACCACGCCCTTGGGCGTGCCGGTCGAGCCGGAGGTGAAATTGCAGTACAGCGGGTCGCCGTCGATAGCGCTATGGCGGATGCGCGTCAGCAGGGTATCGTCAGGCTGCGTTTGCAGCAGCTCTTCGACCAGAAGAATGCGTCCCACGCCGGGCAGCTGCGCGGCCAGCGCGGCATGTTCCCGGTCGGTCACGATGCAGGGGGCTTGCAGGACCGAGAGAATCTGCGTCAGCCGCGGCTGCGGCAGCGCGGGAGAGAGCGGAACATAAAAGCAGCCTGCGTACGCCGCGCCGAAAAAGGCGTACAGAGCTTCGCGGCTCTTGTCCAGCAGCACCGGAACCGGTGCGGTGGGGGAGAGGTGCGCGGCAAGCGCGGTGCCGCAGCGGCGGCTGCGGTCAAGCAGCGTGTCAAAGCGGTCTGCGCCGTTTTCGTCAATGACGGCGGTTTTTTCCGGCCTCGCGGCGGCAGTGTGCTCCAAAAGTTCCAGGATGTTGTTCATAATTACCTCATTTTTGCTTCGTGCCGGTTTGCGGCGGAATGCTTATTTCTTGTTGGCAGCCGATGTGGAGGCGGCCTTCTGAGTGGATGCGGTCTTGTCAGAGGACTTCGCAGTATTCTTGGAAGATGCGGTCTTGTCGGAGGACTTCGCAGTCTTCTGGGTGGATGCGGTCTTGTCGGAGGACTTTGCAGCCTTCTGAGTGGAAGAGGACTTGCTGGAAGACTTCTTCACACTCTTCTTGGCGGATTTGGTGCCGCCGGACTGCTTGACCGCTGCTTTCTTCTGTGTAGAGGAGCTGGTCTTGCTCTTTGCATCTGTGCTGGAAGTGTCCTTGGTATCGGTAGTGGTTGTCTGCGTCTGTGTCTGCGTGGTTGCCTCCTGCGCGGGTTCGGCGTTCTGGTCGGACTTGACAAGCGAAGAACAGCCGGTCAGCGCGGGCAGCGCCATCATCATGGCCAGAGAAATAGCGGCAACGCCTTTTGCGGTTTTATGATTCATTGACTTCATGTGTATGATCTCCTTTGGTGTTTGATGAAGAGCGCTTGCTCTTGATGATGTTAAGATACTATGGCAGTATTTATAGACTCTTCAGCAAACCTAAAAAAATCTAAAGAAAGCAAAAAAATGGACAGACCCGTGAAAAAGGGTCTGTCCTTAGAAAAGGGGATAGTATATAGAGAGGTATCAGAAGAGAGGATGAAATCAGCGGAAATTTTCTTTTTCGATATTTTTCACTTCGCTCAAGAAGATTGGCAGGTTTTCCGTCTGCCACTCGGTGACGCCTTCGAGGAATTCTGTGTTCAGGAACGTGTCGGTGATGGCAATACCGGTATACGGCGGCGTGATCCAGCCGCCCATGGTCAGCACGTTGGCGTTGTTCACGGCGCGGCAGTTATGTGCGCAGAAGGTATTTTCGCAAAGCGCAGCATATACATTCGGATACTTGTTGGCAACGATGCTCATGCCCATGCCTGTGCCGCATACCAGAATGCCGCGCTCAAACTCACCGCTGCTGACACGAGGCGCCAAATTCTTTGCGGCTTGCCAATAGGCCATGCCGCCCTCGCCGGTGTCCTTACTGCCCACATCGGTCACTTCGTATCCCAGTTCCGCCAAATGTTCCTTGACCGCTTCTTTGAGTGTAAAGCCTGCGCGATCGGATGCTACAATAATTTTTTTCATTGCTTGCGGCGAAAATCGCCTTTCCTCCTTTGATGCGTTGTTTGTCTACTATTGTTTGTGCGCAACCGCACGGCGCGCGGCAGCTGCGATATCCTGTGCGGTCAGCCCGATGGCTTCGCGCAAATACTCCATTTTGCCCACTTCGCCAAACCGGTCGCGGAAACCGACGCGTTCCATCGGGCAGGGGGCGTGTTCCACAAGGCATTCGGCTACCGCACCGCCAAGCCCGTTGAGGATGCTGGCGTTTTCTGCGGTGACGGCGCAGCCCGTGCGCGCGGTGCTGGCAAGCACCAGTTCCTCATCAAGCGGCTTGATGGTGTGGATGTTGATGATTTCGGCGGAAATTCCCTCGGCTTGCAGCAGCTCTGCGGCGTCGAGTGCCTCTGCAACCATGATGCCGCTGGCAAAAATCGAAACGTCGCTGCCCGATTGCAAAAGATTGCCCTTGCCGAGCGTGAACGGAGTGCCTTCGTCGTAAATATGTACCGCCTGTTTGCGCAGCAGTCGGATGTACACCGGTCCGTCGTGTGCAAGGATTTGCGGGAAAGCAGCGCGCAGCTGGGTGCCGTCCACCGGTTCATAGACCACCATGCCGGGAATATTGCGCATAATCGCAATGTCCTCGGTACTCATGTGGGTGCCGCCGTTGAGTTCGGCGGTGATGCCGGGGTCGCTGCCGACCATTTTGACATTCAGTCCGGCATAGGCGACCGACAGCGTTACCTGATCGCAGCAGCGGCGGGTGGCAAACGGGGTGAAACTGTGCGTGAACGGGATTTTGCCCATGGCGGAAAGTCCGGCGGCGACACCAATCATGTTGGCCTCGGCAACGCCGACATCAATCGCGCGTTCGGGAAAAACTGTCTGGAACCGAAGTACGGAAGAGGCGTTCATCAGGTCGGCGTCTACCGCGCAAATGCGGGGGTCCTGTTTGCCGTATTCGATCAGCAGGTCGGAATATACTTCACGCAGACCCTGCGTTTCCAGTTCTCTTGCCATCATTGCACCTCCTGCTGTTCAAGCTTGCGGATTGCATTCTGCCACATTTCCGTGGTTATCCCCTTCATGTTATGACTGCCAAGACGGTTTTCCGCAAAGTCACAGCCTTTTCCCTTGATTGTGTCCAGAATGATCATGGACGGGCGGCTCTGGATTTTCTGAGCGGTGTCGATTGCGTGCGCAATGGCATCCACATCATGGCCGTCCACCGTCTGCACATGCCAGTTGAACGCGCGCCACTTGGCGTCCAGCGGTTCCAGTCCGTTGACCTGCTCGATGCAGCCGTCAATCTGCATTTTGTTGTAGTCGGTAAAGGCGATGAGGTTGCCCAGATGCCGGCTGCCCGCCAGCATGGCGGCTTCCCACACCTGACCTTCCTGGCTTTCGCCGTCTCCGATGCAGGCATAGATGAAGCTGGGCAGTGCGTCCATCTTGGCGGCGATTGCCATGCCGACCGCACAGCTGAAGCCCTGTCCGAGCGAACCGGTGGTCATGTCAATGCCGCGGGTGCGCTGCATATCGCAATGGCTGGGCAGCTGCGTGCCGGGACGATTGAGCGTGGCGAGCGCTTCCTCCGGCAGATAGCCGCGCAGCGCGAGCGTCGCATATACCGCCGGGCCGCCGTGTCCCTTGGACAGTACGAAGCGGTCACGATCGTTCCAATCCGGCTGCTCGGGGCGGATATGCATCGCGTGAAAATACAACACTGCGAGCAGTTCGCATAAATCGACCGAACCGCCGATATGTCCGGCGGACAGTTCGCCGATTTCCCGGATGGTCATTTTTCGGATCAGCTGCGCCTTTTCGCGCAGCATCCGGCTGGTTTGCATGTCCATTTGGCAGCCTCCTTATAAAATCGTGCGGAGCAGGCGGCACAGCGTCTCCTGCGTCATGGTGGCGGGCGTCAGCTGCATTTGTGCGGCAGCACCCATGCCGACCGCTGCAATATGCTCAATATCCGCATCGGTCACGCCCAACTGCGACAGACGCACGGGCATCCCCATGCCGACCATCAGATGTTCAATGCCGTCGGCCAGCGCCTGCACATCGGCATAGCCGAGGAACTGTGCGAGCGCCTGCATTTTGTCTGCCGCCATCTCGGTGCTGACGCGGATGAAAGCGGGCAGCGTGATGGCGCAGGCGGTGCCGTGGTTGGCGTGGAATTCGGTTGTCAGCGGGAAGCTGACCGCATGTACGCCGGTGGTGCGTGTCTGGCTGAATGCCACGCCCGCCGTCAGTGCGGAGATAATCATCGCCGCGCGCGCCTGTGCATTTTGCGGCTTATCATAAGCGGCGCGAATATTTTCCAGAATGGTTTTCATGGCGCCCATCGCCAAATAATCGCACATCGGCTGGCTTTCGCGGTTCCAATAGGCTTCGATGGCGTGGCAGAAAGCGTCCATGCCGGTCGAAGCGGTCTGCCCCTTGGGCAGCGTATAGGTCATTTCCGGGTCTATCAGCGCCACATCCGCCCAGAACTCGCCGCAGACAAACGGCATTTTAATGCCTGCACGCGGGTCGGTGAACACACCGACATTGGTCACTTCGCTGCCCGTGCCCGCGGTTGTCGGGATGAGGATGAGACGGGTGGTACGCGGTGCAAACTGCTTGGTGCCGCCCGCGTAATAGTCATAGATGCTGCCCTCATTGGTGGTCAGGCAGGAGACAACCTTGGCTACGTCCAGACTGGAGCCGCCACCCAGACCAATGATGGTTTGCGCGCCGGCCTGCCGCGCGAGCGCAGCGCAGGCATCTACGCTGGTTGTGCTTGGGTTGGGCTCAATTTCGGAAAAATAGGTCACGGTTTTGCCGGTCAGCGCATTGCCGATCCGTTCCGCGGTTCCATTTTGATACAGGAAGGGGTCGGAAATGATAAGCACGCTGTCGCCGCGGATTTCATCGAGCATATTGCGTGCCGCACCCTGCCCGCAGCGGATATGCGCGGGCATCCAAAAGCGAAATTCGGAATTCATGTTGCTTGCTTCCTTTCTTGTATAGAGGAGTTACATTTGGTTTGCCAGTTCGCCTTCCTCTTTTCTGCGCTGTTCGATAAGAATGCCCAGCGCGCCGACAAGCACGACCAGCATTCCGGCAATCTGCTTGCCTCCCAGCTGTTCATCAAACAGGACAAACGAGATGACGCTGGAGACGACCGGCATGAACAGCAAAAAGATTTTAACCAGCCAGACGGGGAAATGGGAAAGGTTGTAGTAATAGACGATGTATACCAGTGTCTGTCCCAGACCCGCGATAAGCAGGGCAAGCGCGAGCGGGCGGCTGCTGCCGATGCGCGCAAACTGATCGAAGGTGTGCATTGCCGCAGCGGTAGCGAGGAAAAACAGCATGGTAATGAAGTTGTTGTAGTACGCAATCACTCGGTTGGAAAACGGATTGACCGGACTGCGCTGTACGCTCTTGATAAGAAAAGCGTTGATCGAGACAAACAGTGCGCTGAGAATGAAAAACAGGCAGCTGGGGTCGATTTGTGACAAGCTGGATAAGCCAAGCCCCATCACCATCAGCACGCCGAACAGCATCACAAACGTGTACAGCCATTCGCGGCGGCTGAAGTGCTGCCGGTACAGGATGACGCTGATCAGATTGACAAACAGGATGTCTGTTTTGAGCAGCGCCGTGCCAATCCCGGCGGAGGCCGACATCTGTAGGCCGACAAACGCCGTATAGTCCAGCAGAAAGCCCATCAGGCCGATAAGGAACAGTCGGAACCGCACGCCGCGCGTGTGCAGCAAGGTGTGCATCTCGCCTTTTCCGAGCATGATTAGGGTTAAAAACAGCATAGTCAGCAGCCGAATAATAATACCGACATTGAAAACCGACATGGATTCGACAGCTTTATTGCTGGCCACATAGTAGGTACCCCAGATCACGGCAAGCGAGAGTAAAGGGATTAGGTTTTTTGGTTTCATATTCGTTTCGCCTGCGATTCCCGCTTACTGCGCGTTTTTCTCCGCTTGCTTGGCTTCCCGCGCTGCGTTGATCTTACGCAGGATGACCGGCAGGAACACCGAACCGAAAGCGATGAGCAGCAGTGCGAGCGAGATGGGACGGGTGAAAAAGATCGAGAAATCTCCCTTGCTGACCAGGAGGGCGCGCTGAAGGTTCTTTTCCAGCGTGTTGCCGAGGATCAGGCCGAGAATGATAGGCGGCATCGGGAAATCGAGCTTGATGAGGAAAAAGGCGATAAGGCCGAAGATCATCATCAGGAAAATATCGTTGACGCTGTTGTTAAGCGCAAACGTGCCGACGATGCAGAATACAAACACGATTGGGGTCAGGTATTTGTTGTGGACGTCGCCGATCTTGGCGAACAGACGGATACCGCCAAAGCCCAGCAGACCCATGAACAGGTTGGCGATGAACAGGCCGACAATGATGGTGTATACCTTGGACTGTTCCGAGGTGAACAGCAGCGGACCGGGGACGATGCCCTGCATCATCAGGGCGCCCAGCATGACGGCGGTGCCGGCGTCGCCCGGGATGCCCAGCGTCAGCAGCGGGATGAGTGCGCCGCCTGAAACCGCATTGTTTGCCGCTTCCGGTGCAGCGACGCCTTCAATGCGGCCGGTGCCGAATTCTTCGGGGTTTTTGCTCCAACGGCGCGCCTCATTGTAGGCAAGCCAGGAAGCAATATCGCCGCCTGTGCCCGGGATGGCGCCAACCAGCGTGCCGATGATGCTCGAACGCAGCATGGTCGGGAAAGTCGTGCGGATATCCTTGAAGGTTGGGAAGGTGCGGCGCAGTTTGGCTTTGCTGCGCTCGGCTGTCTGTGAAATGGTTTCTGCATTAAACAGACCCTGAGAAAAGGCGTACAGGCCGATCAGCACCGGCACCATGGCAATGCCTGCCAGCAGATAAGTCGAACCAAAGGTGAAACGCTTGGCGCCGGTCAGCGCATCCATGCCGACCGTGGCAAGCATCAGGCCGATCACGGCGCTGATGAGGCCCTTGGTGACGTCCTTGGAGGAAAGGCTGGTGACCATGCTCAGACCGAAGATAGCCAGCGAGAAATATTCCGGGGAGGTAAAGGACAGCGCAACCTTGGAAAGCAGCGGCGCGGTCCACAGCAGCATAATTGCGCTGAACAAGCCGCCGAAGGTGGATGCAAAGGTGGAAATGCCGAGTGCGCGGGCCGCTTCTCCGCGCTGGGTCAGCGGATAGCCGTCCAGCACAGTGGCAGCCGAGTTCGCGGTGCCGGGGGTTTTCACAAGGATTGCCGTGATGGAACCACCGTAAATGGCGCCGCAGAAAACGCCCAACAGCATCAGGATACCGGTTGAGCCTTCAAACCGCAGGGTCAGCGGCAGCATCAGGCTGAGGCCCATAATAGAGGACAGGCCGGGCATTGCGCCGACAAAGATACCGACAAAGGTACCCAGCAGCATAATGAGCAGGTTCGTCGGCTGTAGGACGACACCGATGACTGAAATCAAGCTTTCTAACATAGTTTCGCATCCTTAAAACGAAAGAAGGATGCCGCCCGGCATTTTCAATTGCAGCAGCATGACAAAAACGATAACGATGAACACCACAATACCGGCCGTCAGCCCGATTAGCACCAATGGACGACGCTCGCCCAGCAGGAACATGACCGAGGGGATTAGGTAGATGATTGCTACATAGAAACCGAACAGTTTGAGCAGCAGGCAGAATAAGGCCAGCAGGCCGATTAGGATATAGATACGCTTCATGCCGGCGGAGCGGAAATCAATCGGCTTTTCTTCTCCGTCCGGACGCGGGCGGACCAGTGTTTGTATGATCAGAATGACGGACAATAGAATCATTGCCACGCTGAGGATCATTGGCCAGACACCCGGTCCCATGGCTGTGCCCTGTACCGCTGCACCGCTTTGCAGGCTGCTGCGGATCATGAGTGCGGACAGCAGGATCAGGACAACCGAGATCCCGATGTTGTATTTTTTCATACGCTTTCACCTCGCAGGATACAAATAGGGCGCGAACCCAACACGGAGTGTTCGGTTCGCGCCCCGCTGTTACCGATATGCTATATGGCTGGGTCAGCCAACCAGAGTGGTATAATAATCCGACTGCTCTGCAATAAAGCCGGCCAGATCGTCAACGCCGATGGTGATCGGCTCAAAGTAGAAGCCTTCGCGGGTTTGCGCATACTGATCGGAAGCAACGGCTTCGCTCAGTGCGTCCTGCAGGAATGTAACAATGTCATCCGGAGTGCCTGCCGGAGCGGCGATCATAATCCAGCTGAGCAGGTTTACATCGGCAAAGCGGTCATCGGTTTCCGCCATGGTCGGGACATCCGGAGATGCGGTCGAACGCTCGGCGGAGGTGACGGCAATCGGGACCAGATCGCCGGAATCAATGTTGCCGACTGCTGGCGCCATAGCGGAGATGCACAGCGAAACTTCGCCGGACAGCACGCCCGCAATGGCATCCGGTGCGGAGTCATACGGAACGGAAGAAACCTGAAGGCCGGCGCCCGTCAGAATGGAGCCGAGCAGGTTGGGCACGGTGCCGACGCCGGTGACGCCAACGGCCAGTTCACCCGGATGCGCTTCAGCATAGGAAATAAACTCTGCAAAGCTGGTAAACGGTGCGTCTTTGGATGCAAGAAGCAGATACGGGTCCTGTTCTACTGCAGCCAGCGGGATCATGGCTTCAGTCGGGTTGATGTCGGTTGCGCCGGAAACGTAATTGAGCACGAGGTCACAGTTGACCAGACCGAGTGTGTAGCCGTCCGCATCCCGTGTCAGGAAGTCCTCGGTGCCGATGAGGCCGGAGCCGCCTTCCTTGTTGGTCACCGTGATCTGCTGGTCGATCACTTCCTTGGGGATGGCGTCCAACACGCCGCGCACCGCCAGGTCGGTTGTACCGCCAACTTTATACGGAACGATGACTTCGATTCCCTTGGAGGGGTAATCTGAACCGGCGGTATCATTGCCGGAATCGGCGGTGTCGCTTGTGCCGCCATTTGAACTGCTGCACGCAGCCAACGATGCAGTCATGGTCAGGGCCAGCAACATAGCAAGAAATCTTTTCATTTCGCTCTCCTCCATACTGTTTCGAAATATACGAAACTAAAATTTACGAAATACGAAAGCTAAAAGGAGTATTCGTTTTTCTTCTATGTTTTATATATACCATAATTGTGATAAGGTGTCAATTTATTTTCGTATTTGATTTCGTATAAATTTCGAAAGAAAAATTGTGTATTCTGTTTTTTGATAAATTCGAAAAAATACTGTGGGAAAGGGTACGAATAGATGGGCCTTACGTTCGGTTTTAATTACGAGCGGAGAGAAAACGGAATCAAAAACCAACATTGTATATCTTTACCATTATTATTCTGTTCGCTGGTTGACAATGCTTTCTATGATATGCTATAATGCAGAAAAGGAAACGGTTTTAACTTCCAAACTTTCGAATTTTCTTTCGAATTATCACAGAGGTGGAATATGGGAAATACAAGGAGTCAGTATATCCTGAGTGCGCTGCGGGGTCGTGGAACATTAACCGTGGCAGAGTTATCCGAGCAGCTGGGAGTTTCGCTGGTAACCATCCGAAAGGATGTCCGTGCACTGGCCGTGCAAAATCTGATTGTGCGGCAGCACGGTAAAATTTCGCTGCCGATCTCCACACAGCAATCCTATCTGCCATTTAACATGCGTTCCATTTCGCAGATTGATGACAAAAAACGCATTGCGCAGGTGGCAGCTTCCATGATCGACCGGGATGACACGATTATTTTGGATGCAGGCACCACCACTCTGGCAATCGCTACTGAGATTCGCGGCCGGCCGCCGGTCAATATTGCCACCAATTCGATCAGCATTCCGTACACCCTTTCAGACAGCGACCATTTGATCAGTGTGGCTGGGGGGCAGATGCTCAATCACAGCCTGTGTACCGCAGGCTCGGATGCCGAGCATTTTTTCCGCAGTATTCAGGCGGAAAAAGCGTTTATCGGCCTTTCTGGCGTATGGGATAACCTCAGTTTGACAACCGGGCTGAAGGCGGAGGCTGCTGTCAAAGGCGCAATGATCGCGGCGGCGAGGCGGGTCATTGTCGTGGCAGCCAACCAGAAGTTTTATCACAGCCAGATGTTTAATTTCTGTGATGCGGACAAGATAGATACCATCATCACCACCGGACCGACTTTGCCGGAGAGCATATTGGAGCAAATTGAACGATATCATATCAAGCTCATCTATGCCGATGCGGAGCAGCCGGATTCGATGGAGACATCGGACTGAAAGCATAAAAAAAGGTAGACGGGATGCCGTCTACCTTTTGTTTTTATGTGAGTTCGGTTGGCGCTGTCGTTCGGGGCAGTGTCAGTTCGAATTCCGTGTGCCAGCCGTCGCGCGGCGGACGGACCAGTCGGATAGAACCGCCATGTAGCTCCGCCACCTTTTTGACGATCGCCATGCCAAGTCCCGTGCCGCCGCCCGAAGTTCTCGCCCGATTTCCAGTGACGAACGGCTCAAACAGGGTGTCTGCCAACTCCGGGGGAATGCCGACACCGTTGTCCGCCACCGTCAGACGGACGGCATCGGGGGTATCCGTCAGCCCAAAGAACAGCATGGTTCCGGCGGGATTGTATTGCAGGGCGTTGCTGGTCAGGTTCTCCAGCAGCCGCCGGAGCAGACGCGGATCAAAAGAAACCGTAACCGATTCATCCGGCATGTCGAGCGATAAGGAAAAGCCGCGCGACTCGATTTCGGGATACTTTTCCGCCAGATAACTTTTGCAGAATTCGCACAAATCGGCAGTCTCCGCCTGTAAAACATAGTCCGGATGGTCGAGACGGACATAATCAAACAGGGAATTCATCAGTACGGTGCTGTCCGAGGCTTTGCGGCAGATGGTTTCCAGGTACTGCCGCTGTTTGTCGGGCGGGACTACGCCGTCGACCAGCGCTTGTGCATAGCCTTGGATAACGGTCAGCGGCGTTTTCAGATCGTGTGACAGGTCGGCAAGCATACGCTGTTTGTCCTCGTTGGCCGCCTGCTTTTCTGCGCTGACTTGCTCCAGCCGGTCGAGCAGATGAGTGAAGCTGTCGGTCACCTGTCGGAACTCAATGGGAAGCGTATCCATGTTGACCTCCACCCGACGGCCAGCGCCGTAAGCGACAATTGCTTTGTGCAGCGGCAGGATGGCACGACGGATTTTACGGCTGAACAGAATGGCCAGCAGAAAAATGATCACCAAAATAATAGGGAGGGAGAGCAGCGACAGCCGGTTGGCACTTTCCAGTGCTTTCAGATAGGCGGTTTCGGTAAAGCGCGGGCAAACAAAGACCAGCGTGCGTTCTTCGCCGGTGATGGTGCTGTAAACCGCCTTGGTAATTTCCCCCTGGCTTTGATAAATGCCTTGCAGCAGCTCGAACTCTCGATCGGTTAACTGATCCAGCCATGGGAACAGGTCTCCCTCGACAATCCGGTAATTCTCGTCGACGATGCAATAATCCAGAAAATCCGCCTCACCGGTTTCGCTGTCATAGCGGTGCAAGGCGATATAGTAATATCCGTCCCTTGGCATGTCGGCCATTTCCTGTACGGTATAGTACAGGTCGGAGTCATATTCGTTAATCATCCAGAGGTCATCTGCGTGAAAATGCTCTTTGAATTCGTTGTCTGAGGCGTAAAGCGCTTTACTGTCCGCATCAAACACCATAAAAGCGCAGCCGTTGAAGCGACGCATGGGAATGGAGGCAAAATCATCCTGTTCCAGTGCGTCGCGGTATTGCAGCATTGTGCCAAGGGAGGGAAAGGCGTTGTCCAGCCGTTTGGAGATCAGTGCGTTAAGTGCGGCGTTGCTGAGAAATACCAGCAGCGAACAGAGGATAAAATAGGAAATGCAGGTGCGCAGAAAACTCTTGCCCAGCAGCAGTTTATTGGTCTTCAATTTTATAGCCCAACCCCCTGACTGTTTTAATATACTGTGGATTGGCCGGATCGTGCTCAATCTTGGCGCGCAGATTCGAGATATGCACCATCATGGTGCTGTCATCGCTCTCGTAAAAGGTGCCGCCCACGCATTCGTACAGCTGCGCGCGGGTGAATACCCGGCCGGGGCAGCGCATCATCTCCGCGATGATTTTCAGCTCGGTCGAAGTCAGCGGTACGGTCAGTCCGTTTTTTCGCAGCACAAATTTATCCGTGTCCAGTTCCAGCTCACCGACGGTAAGCACACGCGGCGCAGCAGCGACCACATTGTCTGCGCCAAGTTGATAATACCGACGCAGCGCTGATTTGACATAGGCAACAACCTCAAACGCATTGAAGGGTTTGGTGATATAAGCGTCTGCGCCGATGTTCAGTCCAAGCACCTTATCGGTGTCCATGCTTTTGGCAGACAAAATGATGATGGGCAGGTTGCTGAATTCGCGCACACGCTGGATCAGTTCATACCCATTCAGGCCGGGCATCATAATATCCACCAGTGCCAGCGAGATTCCGCCCGCCCGGATGCGCTCAAGCGCCTCGGCGCCGTCCATGACGGACTGCACGGTGAATTCGCTGCTCAGATACAGTGTCAGCAGTTCAATGATGTCGAGGTCGTCCTCGGCAATCAGAATGGTATACTTCAAGATTCTCTCTCCGTTTCCGCTGTCCGGCAGACATATCCGCCGGAAAATCCTTTTATTGACAGGTGTATTGCGTACTTTTTCTAATACTACTATAATCTTTCGCCAATAGCAAGAGCGATGGCGGGAAAAGGATTGACAGAGCCTTTCGGCAGGGCTTAAGATTATGCAAGGGAAGAAGGGATGTATGGAAATGAGGAAATCCTATGAAATCGACATGACGCGCGGGCCGCTGCTTAGCCGGCTGCTGCTGTTTGCGCTGCCGCTGATTTGTTCGGGTGTGCTGCAGCTGCTGTTCAACGCAGCGGACATCATAGTGGTCGGTCGATTTGCAGGCAGTCATGCGATGGCTGCGGTCGGGTCCACCAGCTCGCTCATCAACCTGCTGGTCAATTATTTTATCGGTATTTCGGTTGGTGCAAACGTGTTGGTGGCGCGCTTTTGCGGTGCGAATGATTTTGATGATGCGCAGGAAACCGTGCAGACCGCTTTGATTACCGCAGTGGCGGGCGGCGTGATTCTTGTTGTGCTGGGTATCTGTCTGGCGCGGCCCATGCTGGAATGGATGGCGACGCCGGCCGAGGTGCTCGACCAAGCGGTGCTGTACATGCGTATCTATTTTATCGGCATGCCCGCGACCATGCTGTATAACTTCGGCGCAGCAATCCTGCGTGCGGTGGGCGATACCCGGCGGCCGCTGTATTTTCTGCTGCTGAGCGGTGTGGTGAATGTGGTATGTAACCTGTTTTTTGTCATTGTGCTGCACATGGGTGTGGCGGGCGTTGCCACGGCTACCGTGATTGCGCAGGTGATTTCTGCGGTGCTGATCGTGCTGTGTCTGATGCGGGTGGACGGCATGTGCAACGTCAATCTCAAGCGGATGCACTTCCATCGGGATAAATTTGCGCGCATTATGCAGGTCGGTCTGCCGGCGGGTCTGCAAAGTGTGATTTTCAACATTTCAAACGTGTTGATTCAGTCGTCGATTAACTCGTTCGGCGCGATTGTGGTTGCGGGCAACACTGCGGCAAGCAACATTGAGGGCTTTGTTTATACTTCGATGAATGCGCTGTATCAAACCTCACTCAGCTTCACCAGCCAAAACCTCGGTGCAAAGCAGTACCGCCGCATCGATCAGGTGCTGGTGCGCTGCATAGTGATGGTTGTTTTGATTGGCGTGGTGCTGGGCAACGGTGCGCATCTGCTGGGACAAAGTCTGCTGGGCATTTATTCGACCGATCCGGAGGTCATTGCCTACGGCATGATGCGTCTGGGCGTGGTAAGCGTTACCTATTTCCTGTGCGGCATGATGGATGTGGTTGCGGGCAGTGTGCGCGGCCTTGGGTATTCCATTCTGCCGATGCTGGTATCGCTGGCTGGTGCGTGCGTGTTCCGTATCATCTGGATTTTTACTGTGTTCCAGTGGCAGCACACGCTGTTCAGCTTGTATGTGTCCTATCCGATTTCGTGGGCGCTGACCATCTGCGCGCATCTGGTGTGTTACTTTGTGGTACGGCGACGGGTCTTTCCCAAAGCTGCAGAGCAGGCCGCATGAAAAAAAGCGTGCAAACCGTTTTCCGGTTTGCACGCTCTTTTGTTTTTCAGTGGTGGGATGCAGCCTGTGTGTAGAAGGTGTGCAGGACGCGGCCGACTGCCAGACCCGGCAGGGAAATGGCCGCACCGATGAGCAGCGCGCTCCAGTCGGGAGCGTACAGGCGGTGGGTGGACAGCATGTTTGCCAGCGTAAATGTCAGGTATGGCGCGAGCATGTACAGCACGCCGCACAGCGGCAGGCAGAGCCAGAACCCCCTGCCCCAGCAATTGGTTTTCGCAACCAGCAGGGAAAACACAAAGGTTGCAGCGGGCAGTACCAGCCACATGCTCAGCAAGCCGTATGCCATGCCGTCGGTCGCGCCGGTAAAGCACCAGAAGAACAGCAGGGCGAGCAGCCAGACGGCAAGATAGCCTGCGGGTAATAGAAAATGGGCGTGGTTTGGGAATTTTGTCATAAGACCGCCTCCTTTGGCAAACGAAAAGCGGGTGAAATGACCGTTCTGCTACCCTCAGTATAGCATTGCGCGGGGGTACGTGCAAGGGCAGGATAGAAATTTGACCGTCCGGTGAAAAAAAGCTGGGCATCTGCCGGCGCATGTGATATAATGGGTCGGAAAGTTGTCTTGACAGTAAAATTGACACATTGCCGCGCGGCGCGGTAAAGAAGGGGTAATATGGAAAAAGTAAAAGAATTTCTCAAACGCAAGGATATCGTGATTTCGGTCAAACGATACGGTATTGACGCGCTCGGCGCGATGGCGCAGGGCCTGTTCTGTTCGCTGCTGATTGGCACCATCATCGACACGGTAGGCAAGCAGCTGGGCATCCCGTTTCTGACGATGACGGTCGCAACGGTCAACGACACGGCGTATACGGTCGGCTCACTGGCTTCGGCCATGAGTGGTCCGGCGATGGCGGTTGCCATTGGCTATGCGCTGCGCTGTCCACCGCTGGTGCTGTTTTCACTCATCAGCGTAGGATTTGCGTCCAATGCGCTGGGCGGTGCGGGCGGACCGCTCGCCGTGCTGTTCGTGGCAATCATCGCAGCGGAGCTTGGCAAGGCGGTCGCAGGAGAAACCCGCATTGACATTCTGGTCACGCCTCTGGTGACGATTGGTGTGGGCGTAGCGCTTTCCGCATGGTGGGCGCCTGCACTGGGCGCTGCGGCGATGCAGGTGGGCAGCCTCATCATGTGGGCGACCAATCTACAGCCGTTCCTGATGGGCATTCTGGTGTCCGTGCTGGTCGGCGTGGCGCTGACGCTGCCGATTTCTTCCGCCGCTATCTGTGCGGCACTCGGCTTGACCGGCTTGGCCGGCGGTGCGGCGGTTGCGGGCTGCTGCGCGCAGATGGTCGGCTTTGCGGTCATGTCCTTTCCGGAAAACCGCTGGGGCGGTCTGGTGTCGCAGGGCATCGGCACCTCTATGCTGCAAATGGGCAACATTGTGAAGAACCCGCGCATCTGGATTGCCCCCATTCTGACCTCGGCCATCACCGGTCCGATTGCAACCTGCCTGTTCCGGCTGGAGATGAACGGCCCGCCGGTATCTTCCGGCATGGGCACCTGCGGTCTGGTGGGGCAGATTGGTGTGTATACCGGCTGGTTGGATGACGTGGCTGCCGGCGTCAAGACGGCGGTTACCGCGCAGGATTGGGTCGGACTGCTGCTGATTTCGTTCATACTGCCCGCAGTGCTGTGTCCGCTCATCAATCTGGCGCTGCGCCGCATCGGCTGGGTGAAAGACGGCGATATGACATTATAACAAAGAGGAGGCTGTGAGGCCTCCTCTTTTTATGCTTACAGTGTGCCCAGCGCAGGGAAAAAACGCGCGAGAAAGAAAAAAATGATGGGAAAAAGCACGGCAGGCAGCAGGTTGCCGACCTTGACCTTTTTGTCAAACATCAGGTTGAAGCCGATGGCGAAAATCAGCACAGAGCCGATGCAGGATATCTGGCTGATGAGCGCGTCGGTCAGCCACGGGCGGATGAACCGCGCCAGCAGTGTGATGCCGCCCTGATAGATGAAAAGCGGCAGGATGGACAGGTAAACACCTTTGCCCAGTGACGCTGCAAAAATCACGGAGGATACACCGTCAAGCACCGCTTTGGCAATCAGAATGGACGGGTTGCCGTTCAGCCCATCCTCGAGCGCGCCCACAATCGCCATTGCACCCACGCAAAACAGCAGAGACGCGGCCACAAAGCCCTGCACGAACTTGCCATCCTCGCTGCTGCCGGAAAAGCGGGTTTGGCACCACGATCCGAAATCATTGAGCCGTGTTTCGATATCCAGCGCTTCACCGACGACCGCGCCCAACACCAGACTGAGCACCAGCAGCATGGTGTGCTGCGTGGAAAGCACGCCATCCTCGATGGTCAGCAAGCCGCTTGCTGCGCCGCCGATGCCAATGAAAAATGTGCATAGGCCGAGCGCCTGCATGATGGTGGTTTCAAAACGCCGCGGCAATCCGCCCTTGAGAAAAACGCCGAGTGTGGTGCCTGCGGCGATGGTAGCGCAGTTGACAATGGTGCCCAGTCCGATCATGTTGTGTATTACCCCTCTTTTGCTTTACTGTACTAAATTGAATTGTACGGCAAAACAGGGCCAAAGTCAAATGTTTTTCCGGTGTTTAGGTGCGGCGGTATTCTTCATAGGCTGCAATCGCAGCGGTGACTACAGAACAGAACAGGAAGATCACCCAGCCCGGATGCCACAGACCGAAGAACACGCCGATGCATACATATATGGCCGCCGCAACCGGAAACACAATCGAGGCGAACAACGAACTGATCGGATGTTTTCGGTCGTCAGCATCCTTATCGCCATGGCGGCCAAGACCGTACAGTTCACGGTAGTAGCCATCTTTGCGGCCGGACAGGATGCACAAAGCCACGCCTGCCGCGATCATGGCGAACATCACAAAGGTGCCGGGTGTTTCGCGGGGCAGCGCATCATTAAAAAAAGAGCGGGTGAACGGCGACAGGATGAACAGCGCGACCGCGGTTGCAATCATAATGTGCTTGCGCGTTTGGTAGCGGCCATACTCCTGTACAACGGCAGGGTCGGGCTGTGCGCTTTCCGCGTGCAGTACAGCGTCCGTCTCTGCGGACGCGGGCTCATCGGTAAAGCCGAATGTCTCGCGCAGTTCATCGGCTGAACCAATGGATGCAATGACAATGCCGGTCGCCTCGGCTTCGTTTTTGCCCTCTTCCAACAGGGTGTGATACTTTTCTTCCAAATTTGACAGCATATCGGCTTTGATGCGCTGCGTGTCCGCGTTCTGTGGCAGTGTAGCGAACAATGCTTCTATATAGTTACGAATCGTTTCCATTTCCCATATCCTCCTTTGCAAAACGGTCGATTACGGTTTGAAGCACGCGCCATTCCGCACATTTTGCGGCATAGGTGCGGCGTCCTTTCTCTGTGACGGTGTAATAGGTGCGCGGTCGGCCCTGCGTTTCGCTGCCTTGATAGGGCACAATGTAGCCTTGCTTTTCCAGCCGTCCAAATGCGGAATACAGCGTGGTTTCCTTGATCGGGTATTCGCCGCCGCTGCGCCGCTCGATCTCGCGAGAGATTGCATAGCCGTAGGAGTCTCCCTCGCACAGCAGGCACAGAATCAGCATATCGTTATAACCGCGCATCACATCGCTGCCCAGCATGGCGTGCCTCCTTTCTACTTCATCTGATGCAGTAATCATAACATAATTACTACGACAGATCAAGTAGTATGTGTAGTCTTTTGCAAAAGAAAAAGAGCGGCCCGGCGGGTCGCTCTTTGCGTCGTTTCAGCAGTTTTCCAGATCAATAATCAGCTTTTTGCAGTAGGAACAATGCCACGCACGCGCCTCGGCGCGCTGCGTGGGTGCGTGGGAGCCGACGGTCAGTCCTCCGCAGGCCCACAGGCCAAACAGCATTTTCTTGTCTTGCGGCTGCCAACGCAGCGCTTTGTGGTCGCCCAACAGCTTGCCGTCGAGCATTTCTTTTCCGCAGTAAGGACATTGCATCATCGGTCATACCTCCCTTAAAAGATATCAGTGGGTGGAACAGGTCATGACAGGCAGAATGGGGATTTGCGGAAGTGGTCGCCGCCGACGCGCAGCGTCGGGTCGGGATAGGCGAGGGCATACAGGTCATCCGCAAGCGCATCGTGTGCGAGAGCGGATTGCAGTGCGTCCGGCAGTGTGCGTTCGGTCACCGGTTTGACGATAACCGGAAGCGTGCAGGTGTCTTTCATGCGGCGCAGGACGTCCCGACCGCGCGCACCGACAGCCAGCAAACGGATATAGTCCGCGGTGGGCGGGACGCTGGTTGGCAGGTCGAGCCACGCCCGCATGAGCGCACGGCGTACCCGCGCGAGTGGGTAACGGCGGGTCTGCGCAGCAGCGCAGACCGCAGAAAAGCTCGTGTTGTCGCGAATGGCGGCACGCAGCCGGTGTTCCAATCCATCGCCGCCGCAATAGCGGGCAAGCGCATCGGGCGTCAGCCGCCGCAGATGTGCGAGGATGGCTTGATCTGCCGCGTTTCGTGTTACCGGCGCTGCACCTTGCTTTATCGCTTGCGTAAGTGTTGCAAACGACGCCTCCGGCATCAGCGAACGGCAGGCATCTGCATCGTCTTGTGCAATCAGCTTGCGAAGATAGGACGCTGAGGGCAGACCGTCCGCCGGGGTGTCGCTGTCGTGCGCGCCGCCTGCACGTAAGACGGCAAGCGGCTGCATCGTGCTCTCGAGCGTGTCCAGCGCGCACAGATACTCGACTGCAAGGGTGTTGTTGGGGCTTGTCAGCAGCGCGCCGGCTTGCGGGTCGGCTGCGCAGACTGCCCGCTGCACAGCAGCGGCATAGGGCAGCCCGGCTGCAAGCGCCTGCCGCAGCGCGTCTGCGTGTTCTCCTTCCGCGCGCGACAGGTTGGCCGCGCGGCGCAGCAGGGCAAGATCGGCCTGCTCCGCACCGAAGGACAAGTGGGTCACGCAGCCCAGCGCATCCAGCAGTGAGACAGCGCCGAACGCAAAACCGGACGCCGACCACAGGCAGGCGGACAGCGGTGTTTCCAGCACCAGATCCACGCCGCACCGCACGGCGGCTTCCGCACGGCGGTACTTTTCCATGACCGCAAGGTCGCCGCGCTGGACGAAATTGCCGCTCATCGCGCACACAATGGCCGTGTCCGTGCCCAGCGCATGGCGGGTTTCGGCAAGATGGTGCGCATGTCCCGCGTGAAACGGATTGTATTCGGCAACAATGCCGCAGACGGTCATAAACAGGCTCCTTTAAATCGCAAATACACAGGGGCGCAGTATAAATTTTGGCTTGTACATTTGCGCTAAATCGTGTAATATAAGAGTGTAATATTATTATATCGGCTTCCGCGGCTTTGTGCAAGCCGCCAAATACGGCACAAGGGAGTTTTGCAAATGAAAGTTCTGGTTATCAACGCCGGCAGCTCTTCGCTCAAGTATCAGCTGCTCGACACGGAGTCCGGCGAGGTCATGGCCAAGGGCCTGTGTGAGCGCATCGGCATCGACGGCGTGCTCACCCACACCGGCAACAAGTCGGATGAGAAATTCAAGTTTGATATCGCAATGCCGACGCATAAAGAAGCGATCCAGGCGGTTATCGACGTACTGCTGGATCCCGAAAAGGGCGTTATCTCCTCGATGAGCGAGATTGACGCGGTCGGTCACCGCGTGGTACACGGCGGCGAGTTCTTCTCGGACAGCGTCATCATCACCGAAAAGGTCATCAAGGCGATCGAGGATTGCGTACCGCTCGCACCGCTGCACAATCCGCCCAACCTCATCGGCATTCAGGCTTGCCGCGACGTTATGGGTCCGGATGTTCCGATGGTTGCGGTATTCGACACCGCGTTCCATCAGACCATGCCGCAGTCGCATTACATGTATGCGATTCCGTATGAGTACTATGAGAAGTACAAGATTCGTCGCTACGGTTTCCACGGCACCAGCCACAAGTATGTTTCCCAGCAGGCTGCTGAGATGCTCGGCCGTCCGATCGAGGAGCTGCGCCTTATCACCTGTCATCTGGGCAACGGTTCTTCCATTTGCGCGATTAACCGCGGCAAGAGCTATGATACCTCGATGGGCTTCACGCCGCTGGATGGTCTGCCGATGGGTACCCGCGCGGGCAATCTGGACCCGGCTATCATTGAGTTCCTGGCGGAGCATGAGAATATCTCTGCGGCAGATGTTATCAATATTCTCAACAAGAAGTCTGGTATGCTGGGTATTTCGGGCGTTTCGTCCGACTTCCGCGATTTGGATGCTGCCATTGCCGACGGCAACGCGCGTGCGGCGCTGGCCAAGGAAATGTTCAACCTGTCGGTTAAAAAGATTATCGGATCGTACATCGCGGAGATGGGCGGTGTAGATGCTATCATCTTTACCGCGGGCGTAGGCGAAAACGACCGTTCGGTTCGTTGGGACGTTTGCGAACACATGGAGTATCTCGGCATCAAGATCGACCCGGAGAAGAACAAGTACCGCGGCACACAGATGGATATCTCCATCGATTGGGCGCGTGTGCGTGTGCTGGTCATCCCCACCAATGAGGAACTGATGATCGCCAAGGATACCGAGCGTCTGGTAAACGAAGCAAAGTAACAAAGAAAACGGAAAAACGGGGCGGGGCAACAAGGCTTTGCCCTGTTTTTCTGCCGTCAGGGAGGATAATATGCAGGAAAACGCACTTCGACAGGAACGGAAATACTGCGCGCGGCTGGGCTGGGCGCTGGTGCTGACCACCGTGATCATGCTGGTGTGGCAGGTGGGGCTGATGGCTTTGTCGCTGGCCGGACGTTTGGCTGGCGGTGAGAGTACATATATGCTGCTGGCGCTTGTGGGGTATTATCTGCTCGCGCTGCCGCTGTCCTACTGGCTGTGCCGCCGGATACCCGTGCCCGAGCGGGTGCAGCGTCCGTTGACCGTGCGTTTGCTGGTGCGCTGGTTTGTCATCGGCATCGGGCTGATGTGGGTGGGGTCCCTGATCGGATCGTGGCTCAATGATCTGGTCTATCAGATAGCGAATCTGGAGACCGTCGATCTGGTGACCGAAACCTTTAACGAAATGCCGCTGGCGGTTATGCTGCTGGGCGCATGCGTGCTTGGTCCGCTATGTGAAGAATTGTTGTTCCGTGATCTGATAGCCGGACGGCTGGCGCGGTATGGACAAAAACCGGCAGCGTTTATCTCCGCACTGCTGTTCGGCCTGTATCACGCGAACCTGTCGCAGTTTTTCTATGCGTTTCTGCTGGGATTGCTGCTGGCCTATGCGTATTTTTACACCGGAAAGCTCAAAACATCGGTCGTGCTGCATATGCTGTTTAATTTTTACGGGTCGTTTGTCATCTATCTGCTGCCCGAGGACGGGGTCTTGCCCGTGCTGTACGGGCTGAGCTGGCCGGTGCTGACCATTGTGGGCGCGGTGCTGCTGGTGCGCGGCAGAAAGCGGCAGTTGTGGGCGCATGGTCCGTGCGCGCCGTCTATGCGGACGGTATTCGGCAGTGTCGGTATGGCTCTGGCTATTATCCTCTGTTTTGTGCAGGCGGCAACCATGTATGTTTACTAGAAAGGCGGAAATCAGCAATGCGAGTGGATTTGCATATGCATACGGGGTATTCGGCGGATGCTGCTTCCCCGCAGACGGTGGCGGATAAAGTGCGCGCCTGCCGCGCGGCAGGGCTGGACATCATCGGCATTACCGACCATCTGGATTTTTACCGTACCCATGGCCCGGCGGAAAACCGGGACGCGGAAGCCTGCCTGCGCGACGTGCGGGCGGCTAAGGAAACGGCGGAAGGAATTGAGGTGCTGGTTGGGATTGAAATCGGACAGATTCATGCCGATACCGCGGCGGATGCGTTTGTGCGTGGGCACCAGTTGGACATGGTAATTGGCTCGCTGCACGCGATGCCCAATGATCTGGACATCTATTTTCACGATTACGAGCATCTGGACTGCGATGCGTTTTTGCAGGAATATTTTGATCAGGTGTTGGAAATGGAGGCGCACGGCGGCTTTGACGTGCTGGCGCACATCGACTATCCGTTGCGCGTGATGAAGCACGGCGACTATGTGCCGTCGTTCGATCAGTATATGGATCGCGTGCAGCAGGTGCTGCGCGCCTGCATCGACCATGGTTATGCGCTCGAGCTGAACGCTGCAGGACTGGCTGGCTGGCAGAAAAAAGTCGGCCCGCCACAGAATATCCTGTATGAATACCGCCGCATGGGCGGCGAACGCATCTCGATCGGATCGGATTCCCACACGCTGGACACGGTCGGCCGCGGTGTGGCGGACTGTACAGCGAACGCGCTGGACGCAGGGTTCACAACCGTTACCGTGTTCCGTGGACGCAAGCCGGAACAGGTGTCATTAATATAAATAAGCAGGGAGAAATCATGTTATTTCATAATAAAAACGAAATTACGCACGCCGAAACCACCGTGCAGGGTCACGCAAAAATCAATCTGACGCTGGATGTGACCGGCCGCCGGGACGACGGCTATCATACGGTCAAAATGGTGATGCAGTCGGTCGAATTGCATGACGATGTGCAGGTTGTTGTGACCCACGGCGAAAAAAAGCCGCGCGGCATTGTACTGAGCTGCAACCTGCCCTATCTGCCGTTGGACGAGCGCAATCTGGCGTATCGCGCGGCGGATCTGTTCTATCAAAAGACGGGAACACTGCTGGAAACGTGCGAAATTCATATTGAAAAGCGCATTCCGGTGGCCGCGGGGCTGGCTGGTGGTTCGACTGACGCGGCAGCGGTGCTGCGCGCGCTCAATACGCTGCATGAGACCGGACTGAGCGACGACGAGCTGTGCGAGATGGGATTGAAACTCGGCGCGGATGTGCCGTACTGCCTGCGCGGCGGCACGATGCTGGCTGAGGGTATTGGCGAGGAGCTGACCGCACTGCCGCCCATGCCGCATTGCTGGGTTGTGCTATGCAAGCCGCCGTTTGGGGTTTCCACTAAGGAGGTTTATGCCGAAATCGACTCGGTGGAGCTGAAAAACCGGCCGGATGCGTCGGGCATGATTCGCGCGCTGGAAAACGGCGACTTTGCAGGTGTATGCAAACGTCTGAGCAATGTCATGGAATTGGTGACGGCCACCAAGCGCCGCCAGATTGGAGAAATCAAGGCGTGCCTCGAGGAAAACGGCGCGAACGGTACGCTGATGAGCGGCTCCGGACCGACGGTATTCGGCCTATTTTCGGATGAGGGCCGCGCCAAGACTGCGGCGAAAATGCTGTCTCGCCGCTTTGCGGACACTTTCCTGACCGAAACGGTATAATGAACCTGCCTTCCGGGCATACTGGGGACACCAGATGACGGAAGGCGGTATTTTTATGACACAACAGACCAAACAGGCGGTAATCGCGGTGGTGACCGCGTGTAGTATCCTGCTGACAGGGGCGTTTGCGCCGCAGCAGATACGCAGCGCATGGTGGTGCACAGCGTTTGCCGTCACCTGTGATGAGGCGGCGGCACCGTCTGAAAATGGAAATTCGGTTACATTTCGATGCAAATTGGTCGATTGGTGGTACGAGATCACGGGATAAAACTTGCCGCCCCTGTCCCTCTGTGGTATAATAGCCGCAAAGCGGCATTCCTGTTTCGTATCGGAAAACCGGCCGCAAACCTACCAACGGAGGAAAAACATGAAGATTATCAATGAAAAGGGCAAGCTGTTCGGCATCATCAACATCGTCGACCTGCTTGTGCTGGTGGCGGCTATCGCTGTGATTGCGGGCGTAGGCTATAAGCTGTTTGCGCCGCAGATTGCCAATGCAGCTGCAAAACAGGTCCCTATGACCGTCACCGTTCGTGTGCGCGGCGCAACGCCCTTCCTGGTGCAAGAAGTGCAGCGCAACAGTCAGATTGGCAAGAAAATCGTCAGCGGCAGCTCGTATACCGATGCGGTGATTACGGACATGCAGATTGAGCCGTACGACCAGCAGGTAACCACGGCGGACGGTCAGATTGTTACCGCGCGCGACCCGGATAAGCGTGATTTGGTGTTCACGATTGAAACCACAGTAGCAGAAGGAACGGCGGCGCCTGCCATCGGCACGCAGGAGGTGCGCGCGGGCCGTACGTTTATTGTAAAGACCAACGACTTTGAGACGACCGGCAACATCGACATGGTCGATATCGCGGATTCAGCGGAATAAGCCTATGAAAGCGATTTTTCAAAACAGCCTGCTGGTACGGGCAGCGCTGCGCTTGCGTGAATGGTATCACGAGGGCGCAATCGCGGGATTTTTCCGGAAGGTCGCGGACGCGTATCCGGATTCCCGGTTTCGCCGGATGTGGGACGGTTTTTGTGCCGCGCCCATCTGTACGGCGGCTAACAGCCGTTATGCGCGCATCATTGCTGCGCTGCGGCGTTTTGTCGAACATCTGGGCGATGCGGCGGCGCAAAGCCTGATTTACCGAATCTGCCTTGCCATCTGGAAGCCGGTTTCGAACTTTCTCGGCGGCGGCGTGGTCGGTCGGGTATGCCGGTTTTTCGGCGTGCGCGGTTTGCTGCTCGTATGTTTGGCCATGTATCTGCCGCTGGATTATTTTATCCGCAACTTTATCCCGATTGCCGTTATCGGTTCGGTATGGGATGAATGCCTGATGCTTGCGGCGTTTGCCTACATTCTGTGGCACACCGCGATGCGTCGTGCGCCGCTGCAGTCGCGTGCAACGCCTGTGGACGCTTATCTGCTGCTGTTCATCGGCGTGGGCTTTTTCCTGATGTGCGCAGTGTCACCCTATCCGTCTATTGCGGTGGCTGGCTTGCGCGCGGTGGTGCAGTACCTGTTCTGGTTCTTCCTCGTCACACGACTGATTGAGGATGACCGCGATTTTGCCATTTTTTACGGCGCGCTGCTTGCCATGGCGATCCCGATTACGCTGCACGGCATTTATCAGTATATTGTCGCCGCGCCCATTCCGGCGGGCTGGGTGTCCCAGACCGAGGAAAGCGTGCGCACGCGCGTCTATTCGCTGACCGGCAGCCCGAATATCATGGGCAGTCTGCTGGTGCTGTTCGCGCCCATGGCGGCAGGCCTGGCGTATTACTGCAAAAAGATGTGGGTCAAGGTGCTGGCTATCGGCGTGACCGGTATGATGTGCCTGTGCTGCATCTTCACCTTCTCCAAGGGCGCGTGGGGCGGCTTGGCGGTTGCGGTGATTGTGTTCGCCATCTTCCTGGACCGCCGCCTGATTGCACTGATGGCCGTGGCCGGTGCGGGTGCACTGCTGGCCATCCCATCGATTGCCAGCCGCATCACCTATATGTTCACGGCGGATTATATGGAGGCCAGCCAACGGGCGGGACGTATGGTGCGCTGGGAGACCGGTCTTAACCTGCTGCATGAGTCCAATTCATGGCTGGGCTTCGGACTGGGCCGCTTCGGCGGCGCGGTTGCCATGCAGAATAAAATCATCGAAGAGACGGACACCTTCGAGTATTTCTACATGGACAACTATTATCTGAAAACGCTGGTGGAGATGGGCTACCTCGGCTTGATTTTCTTCATCATTCTGCTGATCGGTATGATACTCTGGTGTCTGCGCGCAATCGGTCGGACGAATTTTAACCAGACCGACCGCACCCGCGTGCTTGCGGTGTCGATGTTTGCGGGCATGTGCGGCGTATTGGTGCACTGCTATTTCGAGAATATCTTCGAAGTGCCGTACATGATGGCCTACTTCTGGAGTATGGCGGCGGCGATATTGTATCTGGGATATTTCCGTAAACGCAAACAGGATCCGTCGGGGAAACGTTGACCGACTTTTGCAAAGAAAACAGCATAATCTATAAAAAGGACGACAAAACTGCGGTTTTGCCGTCCTTTTTTGCGCACTTTACACAATCCTTTCTGCTTTACACGGATTTTACAAACACGGACTTTTGGATTTTACATTGTCCCCGTAAGATATGCTTGTAACGAAAAACAAGATCTGAATGAAAAGGAGAAATTCAAATTATGAAAAAGAGTGTATCCCTGCTTCTGGCAGGTCTGATGCTGTGCGGCGCGCTGGCCGGCTGCGGCGGCAATGGCTCCAATGGTGCAAGCGAAAGCGGTACGGATGACAGCGCCTCTACCGGCATGTCCGGTGTGATTACGGTTATTTCCCGTGAGGACGGTTCGGGCACGCGCAGCGCATTTGTTGAGCTGACCGGCGTGGAGGACGACAACGGCGATAACACCACGGTTGACGCGGAAATCGCCAACAAGACCGATGTGGTGCTGACCAGTGTGGCCGGCAACGAGAGCGCCATCGGCTATGTATCGCTCGGCTCTCTGAATGATACCGTCAAGGCGATTCAGGTAGACGGCGTAGATGCTACGGTTGAGAACGTCAAGAGCGGCGACTACACGCTGTCCCGTCCGTTCAACATTGCCACCAAGGGTGAGCCGACCGGCGTTGCCAAGGACTTCATTAACTTCATTCTGAGCGCTGACGGTCAGGCAATTGTGGAAGAAGAAGGCTACATTAAGGTCAACGATGCAGCGGAAGCCTTCACCACGGACGGTTCGGAAGGTCAGATTGCAGTTGGCGGTTCCTCTTCGGTTTCTCCGGTAATGGAAAAGCTGATTGAGGCTTATCAGGCGGTCAACCCCAAGGCTAAGATTGAGCTGCAGACCTCGGACTCCACCTCCGGTATGACCGGCGCAATGGACGGCACCTTTGCCATCGGCATGGCTTCCCGTGAGCTGAAGGATGAGGAGAAGGCGGAACTGACCCCCACCTCCATCGCACTGGACGGCATCGCAGTTGTTGTGAACCCGGCTAACACGATCACGGGCCTGACGATGGACCAGATTAAGAGCATCTACACCGGCGAGACCACTGACTGGGCCGACGTAGCCGCGTAAGAATAACCGAACACGGGAAATCAGGGCGAAATCCGTTTCGCCCTTTCCCACTGTCTATGGGGTGAAAACATGAACGAATCCGCAACCCGGCAGAAGGGCGGCATGAGAAACCTGCTTGAAAAGGTGATGCACGGCGTGTTTTTTGTCTGCGCGCTCGCGTCCATTCTTGCGGTAGCCCTGATCTGCATTTTTCTGTTTGCCAACGGCATTCCCGCCATCCGCGAAATTGGTGTGCTGGACTTTCTGACCGGTACAACCTGGAAGCCGGGCAACGACATTTACGGCATCCTGCCGATGATTGTCGGCAGCATTTACATCACAGCCGGTGCTATTGTCATCGGCGTGCCGATCGGCCTGCTGACCGCGATTTTTATGGCATTTTATTGCCCGAAGCGCATCTACGGTGTGCTCAAACCCTGCACCGAGCTGCTGGCGGGCATTCCGTCCATCGTGTACGGCTTTTTCGGCATGGTGGTTATCGCGCCGGTGGTACTCGATGTAGCCAAATTCTGCGGCTCAAAGATATCCTCTGGGTCAACCATCCTATCTGCATCCATTCTGCTTGGCATCATGATACTGCCGACCATTATCGGCGTATCCGAAGCGGCGCTGCGCGCGGTGCCGAACGCCTATTATGAGGGTGCGGTCGCCATGGGCGCCACCCATGAGCGCGCGATTTTCTCGGTCATGCTGCCGGCTGCGAAGTCCGGCGTGCTGGCCGGTATCGTGCTCGGCATCGGCCGCGCCATCGGTGAGACGATGGCGGTTATCATGGTCGCGGGCAACCAGCCGAGACTGACAGGCAGCATGCTCAAGGGCATCCGCACGATGACGGCAAACATCGTCATCGAAATGGGGTACGCGACCGGCCTGCACCGCGAGGCGCTGATTGCCACGGGTGTGGTTTTGTTCGTGTTCATCTTGCTGATTAACCTCACCTTCTCGGTGCTGAAAAGGAGGAAGGACGCATGACAAGCGAAGCGACGACTGCTGTCAAGAAAACCGCAGTCCAAACGGCGGAAAAGCGACCGCGGGTATATGGCCGCGGCAAAGCACGCCTGCAAAAAGGGCTGGTGTACGGTGCGGCAATCCTGACCTTTGCCGTGCTGATTTTCCTGATTGCATATATTCTGATTAACGGCGTGCCACATCTTAAACCGTCGCTGTTTGAGTGGACCTATAATTCAGACAATGTATCCATGATGCCGGCCATCATCACAACCGTGGAGATGACACTGCTTGCGCTGCTGCTGGCGGTGCCGTTCGGCCTGTTCACCGCCGTGTATTTGAACGAATATGCCTCCCGCGGTAATAAGCTGGTGAACATCATCCGCATCACCACCGAGACGCTGTCCGGTATTCCATCCATCGTTTACGGTCTGTTCGGCATGCTGTTTTTCGTCACCCAGCTGCACTGGGGATACTCGCTGCTCGCAGGCGCAATGACACTGGCCATTATGATTCTGCCGCTTATCATGCGCACGGCGGAAGAGGCGCTCATCTCGGTGCCGGATACCTATCGCGAAGGCTCGCTTGGTTTGGGCGCGGGGCGTTTGCGCACGGTGTTCCGCATCGTACTGCCCAGTGCGATGCCGGGCATCCTGTCGGGTATCATTCTGGCAATTGGCCGCATCGTGGGCGAAACCGCAGCGCTGATTTTCACGGCCGGTACGATGGCGCAGATTCCGGGCTTGTTCCAGTCCGGCCGTACGCTTGCCATTCATATGTATGTTTTGTCCGGCGAGGGCCTGAATATGAATGAAGCCTATGCCACCGCGGTGGTTCTGCTGGTGGTTGTGCTGCTGATGAACACGATTTCGGCGATTGTTGCCAAAAAGCTGACCAAAAAGTAATCGGAGGAAGCTATGGAGCAGAATAAAATTGAGATTCGGGACATGAACCTCTATTACGGGGATTTTCATGCCCTGCATGATATTGATTTGGATATCAAGGCCAATGAGATTACAGCGTTCATTGGGCCTTCCGGCTGTGGCAAGTCAACGCTTTTGCGCTCGCTCAACCGCATGAACGATTTGGTCGAGGGCTGCAAGATTACGGGTGATATCCGTCTGGATGGAGAGGACATCTATCACGACTGTGATGTGAATATTTTGCGCCGCCGCGTGGGCATGGTGTTCCAGAAGCCCAATCCGTTCCCGATGTCCATTTACGACAATATTGCTTACGGTCCGCGCACGCACGGCATTAAGAGCCGTGTTAAGCTGGACGAGATTGTCGAAACTTCACTGCGTCATGCCGCCATCTGGGACGAAACCAAGGATTGTCTGAAAAAGTCCGCACTGTCCATGTCGGGTGGACAGCAGCAGCGTATCTGCATTGCCCGCGCGCTCGCGGCAAACCCGGAAGTGCTGCTGATGGACGAGCCGACCTCCGCACTCGACCCGATTTCCACCGCGAAGATTGAAGACCTTGTACTCGAGCTGAAAAAAGATTATACTATCGTTATGGTCACGCACAATATGCAGCAGGCCACCCGCGTATCCGATACCACCGCGTTCTTCCTGCTTGGCGATATGATTGAAGTCGGGGACACCGAAAAGCTGTTCTCTATGCCAAAGGACAAGCGCACTGAAGACTACATTACGGGGAGGTTTGGCTGATGAGAAACCGTTTTGATTCGCAGCTTTTGGAGCTGAACAACGAGTTGATTGCCATGGGGGCACTGTGCGAGAACGCCATTGCAAGTTCGGTCAAGGCGCTGCTCGGCGGCGATACCCAGTTGGCCGCGTCCGCCATCCGCATCGATCAGGAAATCGACCGCAAGGAGCGTGAGATTGAGTCCATGTGTCTCAAGCTCCTGCTGCAGCAGCAGCCGGTGGCAAGTGATCTGCGCCTGATTTCATCTGTCCTTAAGATGATTACGGATATTGAGCGCATCGGCGATCAGGCAAGCGATATCGCAGAGATTGTCACTTATTTGTCCGGCGCGTGCGGTCACAACCAGCATATCGAGGAGATGGCGCAGGCGACCATCAAAATGGTGACCGACAGTCTGGATGCCTTTGTGCGCCGAGACCTGACGCTCGCGTGGAGCGTAATTGAGTACGATGACGTGGTCGATAATCTGTTTGCCGAGTGCAAGAAGGATTTGATTGCGGAAATTGCACAGAATACGGACGACGGCGAACGTGTGCTGGATATCCTGATGATTGCCAAGTATCTGGAGCGCATCGGGGATCACGCAACCAACATCGCCGAGTGGGTGGAGTTCTCCATCACCGGCACACACAAGACACCGGCCGACTGAGGTGCGGTATCATCGTTAAAAAGGTTTGGAAATGCAGCTGCTCCAGGCAGCTTTGAGGAGGAAACGCAATGATCTATTGCGTGGAGGACGATGCAGGCATCCGGGAACTGGTCGTCTATACACTGCAAAACACGGGTATGGAAGCCCGTGGGTTGGAGGATGGCAGCGCGCTGTTTGCGGCGCTGCGTGAGAAAAAGCCGCAGTTGATTCTGCTCGATATCATGTTGCCGGGGGAGGATGGCATCACCATCCTGCGCCGGCTGCGCGAAACACAGGATACGGCGGCTATCCCGGTCATTTTGCTGACGGCAAAAAATACGGAATATGACAAGGTGGTTGGGCTGGACAGCGGTGCGGACGATTATGTCGCCAAGCCCTTCGGCATGATGGAGCTGGTGGCGCGCATCCGCGCGGTGCTGCGCCGCACGCAGACCGAGCCGGGCGGCGGAGAGGAAGCACGGCTGCTGGTCGCGGGGGATATCTGTGTAGACGAGCGTGCGCACAGCGTGTTTGTCGGTGAGCAGGAGGTGCAGCTGACGCTCAAGGAGTACCAACTGCTGTGCCTGCTGATGAAAAACCGCGGTGCGGTACTCACACGCGACGTGCTGCTCGAGAATATCTGGGGCTATGGCAACGAGAGTGAAACCCGGACGGTGGATGTGCACATTCGCACCCTGCGGCAAAAGCTGGGCGCGGCGGGTTCGATGATTGAAACCGTGCGCGGCGTTGGCTATCGCATGGGGGAACATGCATGAGAAAGCGCGTTTTCGGCAGCATTTTTCTCACCGCGCTGGTCACGCTGATTGTTACGGTATCCCTGCTGCTGGTGGCGGTGCATTCCGGGCTGTCGCAGGATTTGCGGGAGCGTCTGAGCGAGGAGTGCAACTACATTGCCGCAGCGGCTGCCTCTGGAGAGGAACAGGAGCTGCAGCGTATCGGCAATGTGTATGCCGACCGTATTACGCTGGTCGACACGGACGGCACCGTGCTATATGATAACAAGAGCGACGCAGCACAGATGGAAAACCATGCTTCGCGTCCCGAAATTGCCCAGGCGCAGGAAAAAGGCGTGGGCGAGTCCAGCCGTCTGTCCGATACGCTGGCGGAGCAGACCTATTACTATGCAATCCGGCTGGCAGACGGCACGGTGCTGCGGGTCTCTTCGACGGCGGACAGTGCGTTCGGCGCGTTATCATCCGCGTCGCCGTGGATTGTGCTCGTCGTGCTGCTGGCGCTGCTGGTGGCCGCACTGCTGGCAAGCTGGCTGACCCATGTGTTTCTGGCGCCGATTGTGACGCTCGATCTGCGTGAGCCGCTCAAAAATGATGCGTATGATGAGTTGTCGCCGCTGCTGCACCGGATGGATAAGCAAAACCGCAAGATAGAGTCGCAGCTGTGCGAACTCAAACGGCGGCAGGCGGAATTTGACGACATCACCGCCCGCATGGATGAAGGGTTGGTGCTGTTTTCTGCCGAGGGCGATATTTTGTTTGCCAATCGTGCGGTGCGGGTACTGTTTCCCAAGGACAGTGCGACCGGAGGATACATGACGCTGTGCCGCGATGCAGAGTATATCCGCGTGGTGGAAAAGGCGCTTGGCGGCGAAAGCGCGCACGGACGGATGGGAAAAGATGGGCGCGTGTACTCGCTGACGGCAAGTTCGGTCGCTGGAGAGGGGCAAAGTCATGCGGCGGTGTTGTTCGTGGTGGATATCACTGAGCGCGAGCAGGCTGAGCGTCAGCGGCAGGAATTTACGGCGAACGTTTCGCACGAGCTGAAAACGCCGCTGACCAGCATCATGGGTTTTGCAGAGATTATGGAGAACGGTATCGTTCGGCCGGAGGATATCGGCCGCTTTGCCGGTAAAATTCGAAGCGAAGCCATGCGTCTGCTGACACTTATCGAGGATATTATCCGCCTGTCCCAGCTGGACGAGGGGTCGTCCGTACCGTTCGAGCCGGTGGAATTGTCCGCACTGTGCGGTACGGTGCGCGATCGTCTCGCGCACAAGGCAGCAGAGCACAAGATAACCTTGCATCTGACGGGTAAGCCGGTTACGGTGTCCGGTGAGCGGCGTACGCTCGAACAGATGGTTTTTAATCTGGCGGATAATGCTATCGCGTACAATAAGCCGCATGGCTCGGTGACGCTCCAAACAGGCGAGGAAAACGGCGTGCCGTTTGTATGCGTGTCGGATACCGGTATCGGTATTGCGCCTGCCGATCAGCCGCGCGTGTTTGAGCGGTTTTACCGCGTGGATAAGAGCCACAGCAAGCAGACCGGCGGTACCGGCCTTGGCCTGTCGATTGTCAAGCACGGCGCGGCGCTGCATCACGCGCAGATCGACCTGCACAGCACACTGGGTGAGGGCACTCAAATTACGCTGCGTTTTCCCAAAGCAGAATAAAAGAAATCCCGCAGGGAATTTCCCTGCGGGATGCTTTTTTTGTTAAGATAAACGGTTTTTGAAGTCGTCGTAGTCAAACATGCGCACGGCTTCGTCCGTGCCGTCCGCGCGGCGAATCGCGATGAGCGGCAGCGGCACACCGTTAAAGGTATTGGTTTTGACCATGGTGTACAGCGCCATGTCCTCAAACATAACCTGATCGCCCGGACGCAGCGTGTTGTCGAAGGAATATTCCCCGATCACGTCGCCCGCGAGACAGGAGCGGCCGGTGAGCAGATAGGTAAACGCCTTTTTGCCCGGTTCGTCCGCACGAGACACCGGCGGACGGTAGGGCATTTCCAGCACATCCGGCATGTGGCAGGCCGCAGATGTGTCAAGAATGGCGATCTCCTTGCCGTTTTTCATCACTTCGAGCACGGTGGAAACCAGATACCCTGCGTTGAGAACAACAGCCTCGCCCGGTTCCAGATAAATCTGCACATTGTACTTTTCGCGCAGATAGTTGACGCACTGTACCAGCGTTTCTACGTCGTAATCGTCACGCGTGATGTGGTGGCCGCCGCCGAGGTTGAGCCACTTCATACCTTCCATATACTTGCCGAAGCGCTCTTCGAACGCCTCGACGGTGCGTACCAGATCGTCCGCGTTCTGCTCACACAGGGTATGGAAGTGCAGACCGTCGATGCCGGTGAGCAGCTCGGGCTGGAAGTTCTCCTCCGTGATGCCCAGGCGTGAAGCCGGACCGCAGGGATCATAAATAGCATGCTCAGCGGGCTGGGTAGAGCACTCGGGGTTGACGCGCAGGCCGCAGCTTTTGCCCGCCGCACGCGCAAGGCTGCCGTACGCCTTCCACTGATGGAACGAGTTAAACACGATATGGTCGGCATAGTGCAGAATTTCCTGAAATTCGCCCTCGGCATAGGCGGGAGAGTAGACGTGCGTCTCGCCGCCGAATTCCTCGTGACCGAGGCGCGCCTCATACAAACCGGACGCGGTTGTCCCGGCCAGATATTCGCGCAGCAGCGGATAGACCGAGAACATGGAAAACGCCTTTTGCGCCAGCAGAATTTTTGCGCCCGTGCGGTCGGCAACGTCGCGCAGGACGGCCAGATTCTGCACCAGACGGTTTTCGTCTACAAGAAAGCAGGGGGTGGGCAGTTCGGTAAATTTCATATCAGTCCACCAATACCGGATTTTCGTTGATTTGCCACGGCAGGCCCCACTTGTTCAGGGCCTCCATGTACGGATCGGGATCGAACTCCTCGACCGTATATACGCCGGGCTTGTTCCACTTGCCGGTCATCAGCATGGCAGCGCCGATCATGGCGGGCACGCCCGTTGTGTAGCTGATGGCCTGCGATCCGACCTCGCGATAGCATTCTTCATGGTCGCAGACGTTGTAGATATAGGCAGTCTTTTCCTTGCCGTCCTTCTTACCGGTGAAAATGCAGCCGATGTTGGTCTTGCCCTTGGTGCGCGGACCGAGGGTTGCGGGGTCGGGCAGCAGCGCCTTGAGGAACTGAATCGGCACAATCTGATGCCCCTCGAACTCAATCGGGGTGGTGGACAGCATGCCGACGTTTTCCAGACACTTCATGTGGGTGAGATAGCTCTGGCCGAAGGTCATGAAGAAGCGGATGCGCTTAACGCCGGGGATGTTCTTCGCCAGCGATTCGATCTCTTCATGATGCAGCAGGTACATGTCCTTGTGGCCAACCTGATCAAAGTCGTATTCACGCTTGATGGACATGGCCGGGATTTCGACCCAGTGGCCGTTCTCCCAGTACGAGCCGGGGGCGGAAACCTCGCGCAGGTTGATTTCGGGGTTAAAGTTGGTGGCAAACGGATAACCGTGGTCGCCGCCGTTGCAGTCGAGAATGTCGATGGTGTCGATCTGGTCAAACAGGTGCTTCTGAGCATACGCGCAGTAGGCCTGCGTGACGCCCGGGTCAAAGCCCGAGCCGAGAAGCGCGGTCAGGCCGGCCTTTTCAAACTTCTCTTTATACGCCCACTGCCACGAATAGTCGAAGTAGGCGGTGAAGCCCTCTTCCTTGCAGCGCTTTTCGTAGATTTCGCGCCACTTGGGGTCGTCGGTGTCCTCCGGCTCATAGTTTGCCGTATCCATATAGTTGACGCCGCACTTGAGGCATGCGTCCATGATGGTCAGGTCCTGATAGGGCAGGGCGATATTCATGACGATATCTGGTTTGTATTCGTCGATGAGTGCCACCAGCTCGTCCACGTTATCCGCATCGACCTTCGCGGTGCGGATTTTGGCGGGCGTGGTGCCCTCCAGCTTTTCCTTGATTGCGTCGCACTTGGACTTGGTGCGCGAGGCAATCATGATTTCCTCAAATACGCTGCTGTTCTGGCAGCATTTGTGAATGACAACCGAGGCCACACCGCCGCAGCCAATAATGAGTGCTTTTCCCATAAATCATTCCTCCACTTTTTCCAGTAGTTTTTGAACGTAATTCGGTAAATAAAACGCGCCTTTGTGCAGATTGGTGTTGTAGTATTTGGTTTCGATGCCGCGGGCGTTCCATGTGTCCGCGTCGAGGTCGTGAACCGGATGCACGCCGCGCGACGAGAAGCCGAACAGCCAGTGCCCGGACGGATAGGTCGGGATATGCGCCTGAAACAGACGGGACAGCTCGAACGAGTGCACGATATTGCGGTGCGCACGCTGGCAGGCAAGCGCGTCGCCCTTGTAGAACGGGCTTTCGTGCTGGTTGACCAGAATGCCGTCCGCATGGAGTGCCTTGTAGCAGTTGCCGTAAAACTCCATCGTGAACAGGCCCTCGCCCGGACCGAACGGGTCGGTCGAGTCGATGATGATGAGGTCGTACTCGTCCTCAATGCGGCGGATATATTTCAGTCCGTCCTGATAGAGAATATGCACGCGCGCATCGTCCAGACTGCACGCCACAGTTGGCAGAAATTCCTTGCACACCGCGACCACGCGCTCGTCGATTTCGACCAGGTCGATGTGCTCGATGTGCGGATAGCGGCATAGCTCACGTACACAGCCGCCGTCGCCGCCGCCGATGACAAGCACTTTTTTGATGGCATCTCCCCGTACGGCAAGCGGGACGTGCACCATCATTTCGTGATAGATGAATTCGTCGCGCTCGGTCAGCATCATGTAGCCGTCGAGCGTCAGAAACCGGCCGAACTCCTCGCACTCGAATACGTCGATGCGCTGAAAGTCGCTCTGCTCGGTGTAAAGCTGCCGGTCGACCTGAATTTGCAGGCCGACGGTCGGCGTGTGCATTTCGGTAAAGGTTAATCGCATGAATAAGACTCCTTGCGTTAGTCGCAGGGGCTGATAACGCCCCGAATCACCTGCAGGTTGTTCACATCCGGGTCCTCGGTGCCGAGCAGCATGCAGTTTTTCTCTTTGGCATAGCGGATATAGTCGAGAATTTCGCGCGTGATGCGCTCACCCGGCGCAAGAATTGGAATACCGGGCGGATAGCACATGACAAACTCGGCGCAGATGCGCCCGACCGAGTTATCCAGCGCAATCGTCTGCTTGTCCGCATAGAAGGCTTCCTGCGGGGCGGCAACCACCTGCGGCGAGATGTATTCCTGCCGCATGAGCGTAGCCTTGTCCCGCTTATAGCGGCGGCGGATGTCCGCCAGCGCGGCCACCAGCCGTTCGAGGTCGCGCTCGCGGTCGCCGACCGAGACATAGGCGAGCAGGTTGCCCAAATCGCCAAACTCGGTTTGGATATCATAAAAGTCGCGCAGCACGTCGTATACTTCGATGCCGGCAAGGCCGACATCCAGCGTGTTGACAGCGAGCTTGGTCACGTCGAAGTCGTAGACCGTGTCGCCGTTGATCAGTTCGCGGCCATAGGCATAATAATCGCCTATCTGGTTGATTTCGTCGCGGGCGTATTCGGTCAGATGCGTCACCTTGCGGAAAATCTCCTTGCCGTAGAGCGCGAGATTTTTGCGTGAAATGTCCAGGCTGACCATCAAAAGGTACGAGCCGGACGTGGTTTGCGTCAGGTTGATGATTTGGCGAACATATTCGGCGTTCATGGACGGACCGCACAGCAGAAAGCTCGACTGCGTCAGGCTGCCGCCCGATTTGTGCATGGAAACCGACGCCATATCGGCGCCCGCGGCCATGGCGGACACCGGCATGTTTTCGCCGAAGTAGAAATGCGTGCCGTGCGCTTCGTCAGCCAGCACCTTCATGCCCTTTTCGTGCGCGAGCCGCACGATTTCCTTGATATCCGAGCAGATGCCGTAATAGGTCGGGTTGTTGACCAGCACGGCCTTGGCAGACGGGTGTTTTTCGATGGCGGCTTTCACATCCGCTACCGACATGCCCAGCGAAATGCCGAGACGGTCGTTCATCTGCGGGTTGACGTAAACCGGAATGGCGCCCGTCAGCACCAGCGCGTTGATGACGCTGCGGTGCACGTTTCGCGGCAGGATGATTTCATCCCCGCGGGCAACGACGCTTAAAACCATCGATTGCACCGACGAGGTCGTGCCGCCGACCATCAGGAAAGCGTGCGCTGCGCCAAAGGCTTCGGCGGCCAGCTCTTCCGCTTCGCGGATGACGCTTGTGGGATGACATAGATTGTCGAGCGGTTTCATGGAGTTGACATCCACGGTCATGCACTGCTCGCCCAGAAAGCGCGTCAGTTCGGGATTGCCGCGTCCGCGTTTGTGTCCGGGGACATCAAACGGCACGATGCGCATATCTTTAAAGTGTTCGAGCGCCTCCTTGATGGGCGCACGGGACTGATCCATAGTCATGCCTTCTTTCGGCGGGAATATTGCGCGCACAGCGCGTATTTGACTGGAAATGCCGCAATGCGGTATTTCCATCAAAAGCGCGAGCTTTGCCCGTGCTTTTGATACCCCGACCCAGCGGCCTTGGGCCGCGTTGTTCGGGTATCGAAAAGGCGGTTTCTTCGGAACCGGCTTTCGTATATAGGGGACTTGCGAAGTCCCCTATACTTTAATAGACGTTCTTGCCCGAGAAAATCTCGATCATTTCGCGCCGCAGATCAGAGTGGATTTTAAGGCGTGTTTTGGGCGGCAGTTCGTAGATATCGGTGTTGAACAGGTAGTTCTGCAAATCGACCTCTTTGAGCAGCATGCGCGTGTGAAACAGGTTGGACTGATAGACGTTAATGTCGTATGCGTCGTAGCGGTCGAGGGTTGCGGGGTCGATAAAGTCCTGAATCGAGGTGATATGGTGATCCATAAACAACTTTTTGCCTTCAATATCGCGGGTGAAGCCGCGTACGCGGTAGTCCATGGTAATGATATCCGAGTCGAACGATCCGATGAGATAGTCGAGCGTGGACAGCGGCGTAATCTCGCCGCAGGTCGCCACATCGATGTCTACGCGGAAGGTCGCAAGGCAGGTATCCGGATGATACTCAGGATAGGTGTGGACGGTGACATGGCTCTTGTCCAGATGTGCCACAATGGTGTCCGGTTCCAGGGCGGGCTTCATGTGCTCTTCCGCGATAAGGAACGTGACCGATGCGCCCTGCGGGTCGTAATCCTGCTTGGAGATATGCAGCACATGCGCGCCGATCATTTCGGTAACGCGCTCCAGAATGCCGGTCAGACGCTCGGAATTGTACTGCTGATCGATATAGGCAATATAATCCCGCTGTTCGCGCTCGGTTTTGGCGTAGCACACGTCATAGATGTTGAAGGAAAGTGCCTTGGTCAGGTTGTTAAAGCCGTAGAGTCTGAGTTTGTTCTGCATATCTGATTATCCTCACAATAAAAATAAAAAATCCTCAAGCAAAAGAAAAGCCCCGCGAATGACGGGACGTACTTTTCCACTTGAGGAAGGCAATCTCTCTCTTTATCCGGACTGTTCCGGACAGTCTGTATCTGGAAGAGGAAAGAGTCTATATAGCAAGAATCTACTTTTACTACTCTTATTGATTGTTTCACAAGTGTGATGCGCCCGCGGCACACGGCTTTTAGTCAGCCAACTTATAAAATTCAATAAGGCAACAAAGTTGCCAAGTGCGGCATTTGACCCGGCTGTCCGTATGGCCTTGGCACCTTCCCGACAGGAAGGGCGGTCAAAGAATTCTGCTGAAAGGCTTTGCCTCTCCGAGTGAATATTATTATATCGTACAGAACGCCGGATTGCAAGGCTTTCTTGCAGGTTTTACATGCCACAGGCATGCATTTTGCGTGGAAACAAAAAGTTTACAGTCGAACCTTTGAAAAAAAGCGCGAAACGTAGTACAATAAAACAAACACAGTTCATAATGGGGAGTCTATGCACCGTGAAGATAACAGGGTTTCATACAAAACGAAAGGGAAAACGCACAGGCGGCGGACGTGTACTGGTAGTGGTGGGGCTGGTGATCGTCTCATTTCTGGCAGGCATGTTCACCCACAGCGCAATCAGCCGGCCGCCGCAGCCGGACGCAGGTCTGTCCTATATTGAGGATATCCCGGTTTACACGGATTATCTGCCTGAGGGCAGCCGGGCGCGGCCCGGGGAAATCCGCGAAATCAAATATCTGGTCGTCCATGAAACGGATAATTTTTCCGCCGGGGCGGACGCCGCCGCGCATAATTCCTTTATTCATCAGAATGCCAATGCGGAAACCGGCATTGTTTCGTGGCACTATACGGTTGACGATCATGAGATCTACCATCATCTGCCGGACAACGAAACCGCCTACCACGCGGGCGATCAGATGGAGAAGAATGGCGGCAATATGAACGGCGTGGGCATCGAGATGTGCGTCAACGAGGACGGCAACTATGAGCAGACGCTCATCAACACCGAAAAACTGTGCGCGCGATTGCTGCTCGAGTACGACCTCAATCCGGATAAGGCGCTGAAAAAGCATCAGGACTTTTCCGGTAAGGTCTGTCCGGCAAAACTGATAAACGACGGCCGATGGGATGAGTTCTGCGCGGCGGTCAAGCAGAAGTACGAAGAACTCAAAGCGGCGCAGGCAAACGGTTAGTGCTGTGCAACTGCGTGCGAAAACAAACCAAAAAGAAAGGGCGATTTGTGGTAAATCGCTCTTTTCTTTTGGGTAATTTGGTGGTATACTGGCAGAGCTTACATTTTCAACTGATAAAGGAGTGAATTATCGTGATCGTTGTACTCAAACAGAACAGCGACAAGGAACGTGTTGAACGTCTGATGCAGCATTTTACGGATATGGGGCTGCGAATCAACTATTCCGAGGGCGCCAATACGACCATTCTTGGTCTGATGGGCGACACCACCAAGCTCGATGAAGGGGATATTATGGCCTATGACGTGGTCGAGCGCGTGCAGCGCGTGACCGAGCCGTTCAAGGCCGTCAACCGCAAATTCCATCCTGAGGACACGATCATCGAGGTCGCGGGACGCAAAATCGGCGCGGGATATTTTAACGTCATGGCAGGTCCCTGCTCGGTCGAGAGCGAGGCGCAGATCGTGGAGGTGGCCGAGGCGGTCAAAAAGGCGGGCGCATCCTTCCTGCGCGGCGGCGCGTTTAAGCCGCGTACCTCGCCCTACTCCTTCCAGGGACTCGAAGCTGAGGGCCTCAAACTGCTGCTCGAGGCCAAGCGCCAGACCGGTCTGCCGATCGTGACCGAAATTATGAGCGAAAAGCATCTGGATCTGTTTGCGGATGTGGATATCATCCAGCTCGGCGCGCGCAATATGCAGAATTTCATGCTGCTCAAGGAGCTGGGCCGCTCAAACAAGCCCATTTTGCTCAAGCGCGGCCTGTCCGCCACGATGGAGGAGTTCCTCATGGCGGCGGAATACATCTTCGCGGGCGGCAATACCAACGTTATCCTGTGTGAGCGCGGTATCCGCACGTTCGAAAACCTGATTCGCAACAATCTGGATATTTCCGCCGTGCCGCTGGTCAAGATGTTCAGCCATCTGCCGATCGTCATCGACCCGAGCCACGCCGCCGGACGGCGCGATATGGTGCAGCCGCTTTCGCGTGCGGCGATCGCCGCGGGCGCAGACGGCCTGATTATCGAGGTGCACAACGATCCTAAGAACGCATTGTGCGACGGCGCGCAGTCGCTCGACATTCCGCAGTTTGAAACGGTGATGTCGGATATCAAGCGCCGTGCGGAATTTGAAGGCCGCGAAATTCAGGGATAAATATAAAAAGAGGGGCTTTGGCCCCTCTTTTTGTTTTGTCCGTGTGTTAAATCTTAACCAGTTCGTATTCGCGCGTGCCCAGCCCCAGCTTTTCCGCATGCTCAAGCGCGGACTGCCAGTTGGTGTCCGGATGGACGGCATGGAAGTGGTCATTCGGGTCGTGGATGTGGTGACGCTCGTGCTCGTCGCACAGCAGGCTTGCCGGATTGACCGGCGCGGCGTTAACCGCATCTGCGCATGCCTGATCGAGCGCAACCGGGTCAAACGATGCAAACATACCGATATTCGGCACGATAGCCACGTCGTTTTCCGCGTGGCAGTCGCAGTTGGGCGACACGTCGATAACCAGCGAAATGTGGAAGCACGGGCGGCCGTCCACTACCGCCTTGGTATATTCCGCGATTTTGCGGTTGAGAACGATGTTGGATTCATCGTAGCCGCAGCCGATCGCGTCGGTCGGGCACACGCCGATGCAACGACCGCAGCCGACACACTTATCGTGGTCGATATGTGCTTTTTTATTCGTGATGGTGATGGCGCTGTGCGCGCAGATACGTGTGCACATGCCGCATCCAACGCAGGGATTCTGGTCCACCTGCGGCTTGCCGGCGTTGTGCTGTTCCATCTTGCCGGCGCGTGAGCCGCAGCCCATGCCGATGTTCTTGAGCGTGCCGCCGAAGCCGCTTGCCTCGTGGCCCTTGAAATGGGTCAGAGAAATGAACACATCCGCGTCCATGATGGCCTGTCCGATTTTAGCCTCCTTGACGTATTCGCCGCCCTCGACCGGCACATACGCTTCGTCCGTGCCCTTCAGACCGTCTGCGATGATGACATGGCAACCGGTGGAGAACGGCGAAAAGCCGTTAAGATAAGCGGAATCCAGGTGGTCGAGTGCGTTCTTGCGTCCGCCGACGTACAGCGTGTTGCAGTCGGTCAGGAACGGCTTGCCGCCGCGCTCCTTGACGAAGTCCGCGACCGTTTTGGCCCAGTTCGGACGCAGGAATGCAAGGTTGCCCGGCTCGCCGAAGTGGATTTTGATGGCGGTGAATTTCTTGTCAAAGTCGATGCTGTCCATGCCCGCCGCTTTCATCAGGCGGGTCAGCTTCTGCTGCAAATTCTCGGTCAGCGTGGTGCGGAAATCCGCAAAATAAACCTTGGATTTGTCCATGGAGGTTCCTTCCTTTCTTGTCTTGCCTTGTAATAGTAGTATAGCACAGGAAAATATGGTAAAACAAGTGAGAATGCGGCCGGACAAAAAAGAGCCGCACCGGATTTCCGGTGCGGTTATTTGCGGAAGGGCGTACCGTCGTCCGAACGGCCGAGCAGGTAGTCCAGACTGACATTATAAAAGTCGGCAAGACTGCATAGTACATCATTGGGGATATTTCGGCGGCCGGCTTCGTAATTACAGTAGGTGGCACGCGGGATATGCAGCGCCTGTGCGACAGTTTCTTGGCTTAAATCGCGATCTTCGCGCATATCTTTGATTCGCAGCTTCATGTTACCACCTCGTATGTATCAGTATACTTTTCAGAAAAGATACACTTGCATTTTGTGTCAAAATGACACAAAATAGAGGTGAGGTGATAAAAATGAATGTAATCCATGAAAAACCGTCGGAATCCGCGTCCGAGCTGCACTACAAAGCCGCTTATCTGCATCTGTTCGGCGCGATAGCCGGTTTGGCTGAGCGCATCGAAGCCGCGGACAGCGGCATGAGTCTTGCAGATGTCCGCGGCTCACTCGAACAGGCGCTGCGCGATGCGGAGGATGCAGCCTGCGCGGATTAAGCGGCTGTCAGGTCGGTCAGGCTGCCGAAGGTATAGCCCTCGTTCTCCCAGCGGGTGAGCAGCTCGTCGAGGATGCGCGCGTTGGTTTCACTCGTCGAGTGCAGCAGCACAATGGCGCCGTTATGGATGCGCGGCAGGAGTTTGGCGAACGCCTGCTCGTCGGTCGGCTGGTTGTCGGTGTACCAGTCGACATATGCCAGCGACCAGAACACGGTCGTATAGCCCAGCTCCTGTGCCTGTTTGAGGTTTTCCTCGCTGAATTTGCCCTGCGGCGGACGATAAAATTTCTGCATCGGCTGACCGGTCAGCGCGGTGAATTTTTCCTCCAGTCCGTTCAGTTCGGCGGCAAAGGCTTCCTTATCGGAAATCGAGGACATATCCGGGTGATGCAGCGTGTGATTGCCGACGATGTGCCCCTCATCCACCATGCGCTGCACCAGTTCGGGCGCGGAGTCGATGAAGTTGCCCACGACAAAGAAGCATGCAGGCGCGTTGTGCTTTTTCAGCGCATCCAGTATCGCACCTGTGCAGCCGTTTTCGTAGCCCGCGTCAAAGGTGAGATAGATGGTGTTCTTGCTGGTGTCGCCCACATAGTAAGCGTTCCATTGCAGCAGCGTGTCGGCGGGCACGTTGCCGATCGGCGGCTGGCCCTCGGTCTGGAAGGACAGCCCCCAGTCGCTGATGGACGTGGGCACGGCCTGCTCCGTGTCGGCGGCGGTTTGCGCCGTCGTGCCTCTGTCGTCCTGCGGCACAAGGAAAAACAGCGCGGCAAGCAGCGCGCATACGCCCGCTGCCGCACCGATGCGGTACAAGGTATCACGGGTGATGGTGATGAACATAAGTAAACGCCCCCTTGATGATACGGTATGCGGCATGCGTCCGGCGTATGCCTCTGGACAAAATGACAGCTTTTTCGCCCCAAAAATGGAGAAAACACAAATAGACCGTGTGCGGTTACAGGAGTACAATAAGAATAAGGACAGGGAAGGGGGCATGAAACATGAAACGGAAAATGAAATGCTGGCTTTCGCTCGTTTTGGCGATGGTGCTGCTGTGCGGCACACTGCCCGTGGCGTTCGCGGCTGAGACGGGAACGCCGCTCTATGAGCAGATGGGCTACGAATCGGCGGATGCATTCATGCAGGACTGGTATTTTGACCGGGTCGATTACGACTGGGTCTGCGCACGGTATGAAGCACATCTGGCTCAACTCGCAGCCGACCCGGAAAAGGCGTTCGAGCAGGCCTATTATGGCTGGGACTGGGCGATGGTGGACGAGTATTACGACAGCCGAGAAGCGTTCTTGCGCGATGCCGCCATGCAGCTGGTGCAGCTCGATACTTATGAGTATGTCCCGCCGGTTTCCGTGCAGCTGAACGGAGAGACGGTCGCTTTTCCGGACGCGCAGCCGGAAATGGTCCATGACCGCACCATGGTGCCGTTCCGCGCGATTGCGGAGACGCTGGGCACGGCAGTCGATTACGACAGCGGCGCGATTACGGCTGTGAAGGACGGCACTCGCTGTGATTTTGCGCTCGGCGGCGATACGCTGACGCTGTCCGACAATGCGACCGGCGCGGTGCTGGAAACGGTAACGTTGGATGCCGAGCCCTATGAAAAGGACGGGCGCACCTATGTGCCGGTGCGGTTCTTTGCCGAGACCTTCGGACTGACTGTGCAGTGGGACAACGATGCGCAGACGGCGGTGCTGTATGATAGAGATGCGCTGGTGGAGCAGATTGACGCGCGGTTTACCGTGGTGAACCGGTGGCTTGCCGCGCAGCCTGTGCGTGACCCGGCGCAGACCATGCGCACCGCGGCCGCGCTGCGTGTGCTGTACACGGCGTTTAATACGATTGACGGGGACGAGACCACGGTGCTGCTTGACGGCACGCTGGAGGTGGTTGACGGCAGCGGCGGACTGACAGTGGATGTGCAGGTTGATTTGTACGGGCTGGCGGCGCTGTTTGCGCGGGAGTATGATAAGTATACATGGGATGATGCGGAAAAACTGTCCACACAGCTTGCCCAGTGGCAGGAACAGCTGCAAAACGCCCGTCTGGAGATGGTCTGGGATGCGGAAAGCGGCATCCTGTACCTGCGCTGCCCGCTGTTGATGGAGCTGCTTGCGGAGACGAGCGGCGTATCCATGCCGCAGGATAAGTGGATTGCCTTTTCGGATGGATTGGATGACCCGTTGACCGGACAGAATATACTCGCCGGGACGGCGCTGCTGCCGGAAACGGCGTTTGATACAAGCGGCGCGACCATCGGCACGGTGCTGGTTACGCAGGCGGAGCGCAACTACGCCTATTCGTACAGCGATTTGTGGGGCGAGGTGCAGCAGGCGGCGGACCTGTTCGCCGCGTTTGCGGGCGACGACTGCTTTACGCAGAGCGACGCGCAGTATAGCGCGGATTTGTCCACGCAGCTGCCGGATGAGGACGGTTATGTGACGGCCTCCTATACGCTCGATATGTCGGACGGCAGTATTGAGGGCGAGGTGGAATGCCGCCTCAACGACTGGAACGGCGAGACGCTGGTGACGCTGACCTTTGCGGGCGATGCTGACCGCAGCGATATCGCGTTGTCTGTGCATGTAAAAAATGAAAGTCTGACCGAAATCACGCTGACGCTGACGCAGCAGCCCGCTCCGGCGGGCAGCGAGACGCGGGTACCCGCGTCCGATGAGGTCATCACAAGTGAGGAAATCGAAGCCATGCTGCAAAACGCGGCATAACGGGAAGCATAAAAACGGCGGGCGTTTGCCCGTCGTTTTTATGAGCCGTAATCCTCGAGCAGACGGGCAAGCGCCTGCGCATCCGACAGCAGAATACCGTCCTCGAGCGCTTCGCGGTCGGCGGCGGGCAGGGTGCGGACATCAATATCCGTGCGGATGACGATTTCGCCGCCGCGGGAGACGACCAAACGGCCCTCCTCCGCTTGGGCAATATAGGGCAGCTCGGTCGTGCTGGCAGGCACGACCGGAGTCGAAAACCAGACGCGCGCGGCAAAAAATGCGCTGATAAGCGCCGCTGCGCAGGCCGCAAGCGCGATGCGCCGCTGTCGTTTCGCGCGCAGCATGGCCAGCATGTAAAACCCCTGCATCACGGAAATTACCTCCTTATATTCCTGGAATTTTCTTTGAGTATGCCCGGAATTCTGGAAAGTATTCGCAAACAGGTGTAAAATTTGTTTGAAATTTGCGGAATAATGTGGTATAATAGCCGCGAACGACTGTGACCAACAGAGGGAGACAGGAAAAATGTATGCTTTTAAAACGCCTGTTTCTGTGGTATAATGACTGAAAGCAGATAAAAAACTGCTTATTTTAGGGAATATCGGGAACAAAACGGACGGCTCATACGTCCGACCTGATGAGACCCGCGGCATGAATCCGGCGGGCAAGGAGGAAACCGAATTGGCAACTGGCAAAAGAAAAGGATCGGGCGTCCTGCACGTGATATCCCGCGTGCTGCTGACGCTGCTGCTTATCGGTGTGCTTTGCGCCTGCTTCTGCGGCATTGCATTTGCGTATTATGTACATGCATATATCAACCCGTCTGCGCAGGAAACTGCAACCGACCTGAGCAAGGGTCTGGGCTTGGATTTGAACTCCTTCATCTATGCAGTCGATTCCGAAACGGGAGAAGAAACGCTCTATGAAACCATTCGCGGTATGGAAAACCGCATTTGGGTGGACAGCGAGAATATTCCGGATAATCTGAAAAATGCTGTGGTCGCTATTGAGGACGAACGCTTTTACAAACACCACGGCGTGGACTGGAAGCGCACGTTCGGTGCGGTTGCCAACTGGCTGGTTGGCGATGACCAGTACGGCGGCTCGACCATCACTCAGCAGCTCATCAAAAACGTTACCGATGAGGACGATTATTCGGTCAAGCGTAAGGTGAACGAGATTTTCCGCGCGCTGGCGCTGGAGGATGAAATCGGGGATAAGGACCGTATTCTCGAGATGTATCTCAATACGATCTACCTCGGTTATAACTGCTATGGCGTGAAAACTGCCGCGACCACCTATTTCGGCAAGGATGTGTCCGAGCTGAGCCTCGCGGAGTGTGCCGCGTTGGCCGGACTGACCAACAATCCGTCCATTTATGATCCGTATAACCGGCCGGAAAAGGTCAAGGAGCGACAGGAGAATATCCTCGGCAAAATGCTGGAGCTGGGCATGATTGACCAGACTGCGTATAACGAGGCAATCTCAACCGAGCTGGTTTACCGCCCCTATGAGCAGTACCAGCAGGATATCAGCGATATTTACTCCTACTTTACCGATGCGGTCATCAAGGACGTAACCAACGACCTGATGGAGCAGAAGGGATATTCCGAAGTCGTGGCCAGCAACATGGTCACCTCAGGCGGCCTGAAGATTTATGCTACCATCGATACCAAGGTGCAGAGCATCGTCGATCAGGTGTGGGCGGATGATTCCGTATTCCCCAATACCGAGAAATACGGTGAGCGCCCGCAGAGCGCCATGGTCATCACGGATAAGCAGGGCAGTATTGTTGCCATTGCGGGCGGCCGCGGCGAAAAGACAGAAAATCTGGCCTTCTCATATGCTACGGACGCGCGCCGTCAGCCAGGTTCCTCAATCAAGCCGCTGTCATCTTACGGCCCGGCTATGGATAAGGGGATTATTGTCCCCTCCACGACAGTGTATGACAAGCCGCTGTATATCGGGGATGATGGAAAACCGTGGCCGATGAACGACGGCAAGATGCCGACGGGCAAGTCCATGACGATTAAAAGCGGTATTACCAGTTCGGTTAACACCATTGCCGTACAGGTAATGGCCATGCTGACGCCGCAGGCATCCTATGATTTCCTGACACAGCGACTCGGTATCCAGCTGGTAGGCAGCCGCACCTATGAGGACGGCACAGTCAAGAGCGATATCGACTATTCACCGCTGGCACTGGGCGCGCTGACCGACGGCGTGACCGTGCGAGAGATGGCGGGCGGTTTCTCTGCCTTCATCAACGACGGCGTGTTCGGCGGCACGCGCACCTACACCAAGGTGCTTGATTCAGAGGGCAATACGGTGCTTGAAAACAATCCGAGCACGGATCTGGGCTTTGAAAATGTGCGCACCGCATATTACATGCTCGAATGCCTGCAAAACGTCACGGCTTACGGTACCGCGTCCGGCACGCAGATTTCCGGTGTGCAGACCGCCGGTAAGACCGGTACGACGACCTCCAACACCGATATCTGGTTCTGCGGCGTAACGCCTCAGTATTCCGCTGCGGTTTGGGTAGGTTATGAGCATAACTATACGCTCAATGGCTTGTATGGCCGCAATGCCGCGGCAACCTGGCTGGCAGTGATGCAGAAGGTGCATGAAGGCGACTCCGGTCTGGTGTTTGATTCGCATCCGCAGGACTTCACGACGGTGACCTATTGTATGGATACCGGTCTGCTTGCTTCCGGCGCCTGCCGCGCAGCGGGACGCGCTGCAAGCGGCCGCTTCTGGAACAACGAAGTACCGACCGAGACGTGCAGCCATCAGGGCATTACTACGAACTATAACTTTGCTAAAGTTGGCGTAACCGACTGGAAGGAAGAAGAGGAAGAGGAGAAGACGGAAGAGCAGAAGAAACCGGAAGAGCAGACACCGACTGATCCCAATGATCCTTCTATTGATCCGGAAACCGGCCTGCCGTCTACTCCGACCGATCCGGAGGGCGGCGAAACCGGTGGCAATACCGGCGGCGAAACCGGCGGCGAGACCGGTGGAAACACCGGTGGCGAGACTGGTGGGAATACCGGCGGCGGCACGGGCGGCGAAACCGGTGGCGGCACGGGCGGCGAAACCGGTGGCGGCACTGGAGGAGAAACCGGTGGCGGTACTGGCGGCGAGACCACACCGTCGTCTGACGATCCAGAAGCATAAAACCGGCTGGAACGCATAAAATAACAACCGAATATCTGTTCAGCGCCGCACAAGGCCGCACACATCGGGGCGTTAGCGGTGTCCTGTACCCGCAATCCGCTACAGCGGGGATGATGCGGGCAAGGAGGGACGTACGCGCGGCGAAGCAGCTGCCAACAGGGTGATGAGAGACCGGTACTGCGCAACGGAGGACCGTGAACCATGTCAGGCGGGGAACCGAGCAGCATTAAGTGGAAACCATCGTGTGCCGCAGAGCTGCCGATTTTGAGCCCAAACCGCGGAAAGGCAGTCGGGCGTGCGCTTTCGAATTGCTCGCGTGCGGTCTTGTGGGGCGCTGAACGGATTTCGCTTGAAACCACGCTTTCAAGCGAGCGGATGCACCGAGCATGGCTCGGATACATCCGGCCGGGACAAAAGTTCCGACAAGCGAAACTTTTGCTCCGACTGGTATAAAAACCCACGCGCATGTCGCGGGTTTTTATGGATTGGATTGCGCGCTTGACGCGCAGGAGAGAACGCTGGGAGGCGGGCTTGCGCCCGCCTCTTTTGTGGTATATAAAACGTCCGGACAGGCAATGGAAAGGAGTGGTATGCATTGTATCAGGCGTTATATCGTAAATGGCGGCCGCAGACCTTTGCGGACGTAATCGGCCAGCAGCATATCACGGATACGCTGCGCGCGCAGCTCCAGTCCGGTCGGCTGAGCCATGCCTATCTGTTTACCGGCACACGTGGCACGGGCAAGACAACTTGCGCCAAGATTTTGGCGCGCGCGGTCAACTGTGAGCATCCGGTGAATGGCGACCCATGCAACGAGTGCGCGGCTTGCCGCGGTATTCTGGACGGATCGGTGCTCGATGTGACCGAGATTGACGCGGCATCGAACAATGGTGTCGATAACATTCGCGATTTGCGTGACGAGACACGATACACACCCGCGCAGGTGAAAAAGCGTGTGTTTATCATCGACGAGGTGCATATGCTCTCGATTGGCGCGTTCAATGCGCTGCTCAAGACACTCGAGGAACCGCCCGAGCATGTGCTGTTTATCTTAGCGACCACCGAGCTGCACAAGGTGCCCGCGACCATTCTGTCGCGCTGCCAGCGGTTCGATTTTCGGCGTATCGGCGCGGAGGATATCGCGCGCCGCCTGCTGGATGTAGCAGCGGGTGAGGGCATCGAACTGACCGAAGGCGCGGCGCGCCTGATTGCACGGCTGGCAGACGGCGCAATGCGTGATGCCCTGTCCATGCTGGACCGAGCGGCGGCGGCAGGCGCGGTGGATGAGCAAACTGTGACCGCGGCACTCGGCGTGATGGGGCAGGATGACGGCATTCGGCTGGCGGAGCATCTGAAAACCGGCGATTTGGCTGCGGCCATTGCGCTGATTGACGAATATTATAACGCGGGCCGGGACTTGGCTGCGGTTTATGACCAGATGCTGGGGCTCATCCGGGACGCGCTGCTGGTTAAGACCAGCAAAACCGATGTATCTGCGCTGATTTCTCCGGCATATACGGTGAAAAGTCTGCAAAAGCTGTGTGACGGTCTGGCTTCGTCTACGCTGATTGCATGGAGTCGTGTGATAGGCGAAGCGCTCGACCGCATGCGCAGCGCGGCCAATCGCCGGGTTGAAGCGGAGTTGTGTGCGGTTCGACTGTGTAGTCTGGGCGCAGAACAATACGATACATTGAGCGGGCGCGTGGAAGCGCTGGAGGAGAAAATGAAGCATGGCATACCGGTTGCAGCGGCACCGGCGCAAACCGTGCGACAAGCGGACGATATGCCGCCTCCGCCGGGCGACGAGGACGCTCCGCCACCGCCGGATGATAGCGATGCGCCGCTTTGGGCGGAGCACGAGGCTGCGGTCGGACAGCCGATATCACCGGCAAAGCCCACTGCGGCTGTTCAGGCAGCCGCGTGGCCGAAATGGACGCAGCTGCTGGAAATGCTCACCGGCAAAATCAACACCGGCGCACATACCAATCTCAAGGTATCTGCCAAGGGCATGCTGGAGGATGACGCGTTGGTTATTCTGTGCGAGGACGGCATCACGGCTATGCTGGCCAAAGCGGAGCCGACGATGAAGGTGATCCGGGAACAGGCAGCAGCGCTGGCGGGCGCGCCGATCAAGGTCAAGGTGCGTGAAGTCGGGGACGAACCCGTAATACAAAAAAACGCCGCGGTTGATGAGATCATCGGTCGGGCGAAAGCATTTGATATTCAAGTAAAAGAACTTTGAGGAGGACATAACAGATGGCAAAGGGAAAAGGCTTTGGCGGCTTCGGCGGCGGCATGAACATGCAGGCGATGATGAAGCAGGCGCAGAAGATGCAGGAAAACATGATGAAGGCGCAGGAGGAGATTGCGCAGATGGAGACCACCGGCACGGCAGGCGGCGGCATGGTGACCGCGACCGTAACCGGTACTTCAACGCTCAAATCCATTGAGATTAAGCCTGACGTAGTCGACCCGGATGACATTGATATGCTGCAGGATCTGGTGGTTGCGGCGGTTAACGAGGCGCTCAAGGCTGCAAATGAGAAATCCCAGAGCCAGATGAACGCGATTACCGGCGGCATGGGCGGCGGTCTGGGCGGCCTGTTCTGATGGACTTTTTTGCACCGCCGGTCGAGCGGTTGATCGAGGAATTCGCAAAGCTCCCCGGTATCGGACAGAAAACCGCGCAGCGGCTGGCATTCCATGTGCTCGACCTGCCCAAAGAGGACGCTGAACGATTTGCTGACGCAATTCGTGAAGCAAAAGCTAAGACCTTCACCTGCAAACGGTGCCAGAATCTGGCCGACAGCGAGATTTGTCCGATTTGCGCCGACAACACCCGCGACCAAAAGACCATCTGCGTGGTGGCGGAACCGCGTGACGTGATTGCGTTCGAGCGCACCAAGGAGTATCACGGACTGTATCATGTGCTGCACGGCACGCTGTCGCCCATGGGTCACATCGGGCCGGACGATATTCGCATCCGTGAGCTGGTACAGCGTGTGGCGGATGAGGACACCGAGGAGGTTATCCTTGCCACCAATCCGGATACCGAGGGCGAGGCTACAGCCATGTACATTTCCCGTTTGTTACAGCCCTTCGGCATTCGTATCACCCGCCTTGCCTACGGCATTCCCGTGGGCGGACATTTGGAATATGTCGACGAAGTGACGCTGACCCGTGCGCTGGAAGGTCGGCGGGATTTGTAAATATGGTATTTCTGCTTTGTTCCTGCTTTTTATGCGGGCTGCTGTGCATCAGAAAGAGCAGCTGCGCCAAACGCGCGTAAAAACAGGAACGGCCGGACTTTCGTCCGGCCGTTCCCGCAATAAAAGGTAGGATAGAGAGTAGAAAGCAAGAACATGTGGGGGGATCTTACGCTTTCCACGTTTATTATGATATAGGGAAAATGTGAACATTCTGTGTACATTTCGCAACAAATTTTTGTTTTTATATAATCGGGAGGAAAATAGTCAGTGGCAGAACTGAAAAAAGAAATTGAGAACCGGCGCACTTTTGCGATCATTTCGCATCCGGACGCCGGTAAAACCACCATTACAGAGAAATTTTTGCTGTACGGCGGCGCAATTCAGGAGGCCGGTATGGTAAAAGGCAAGAAAAACAGCCGCCATGCCGTATCCGACTGGATGGAAATCGAGAAGCAGCGCGGTATTTCGGTCACCTCCTCGGTGTTGCAGTTCCGCTATGAAGGAAAGTGCATCAACATTCTCGACACCCCCGGACATCAGGACTTTTCCGAGGATACCTACCGCACGCTGATGGCGGCGGATTCGGCGGTCATGGTCATCGACGCATCCAAGGGCGTCGAGGCGCAGACACGCAAGCTGTTTAAGGTGTGCGCGATGCGCGGTGTGCCGATTTTTACCTTCATCAACAAGATGGACCGCGAATCGCGCGACCCGTATGAGCTGCTCGAGGAGATCGAGAACGAATTGGGCATCGGCACCTATGCGGTCAACTGGCCGATTGGATCGGGCAAGCGCTTCAAGGGCGTCTATGACCGTATGGACGACGAGGTTATCGCCTTTGAAGGCGCGGATTTCCGGCATGAGGTCAAGGCACAGCGTCTGTCGATTGACGATCCTATCCTCGAGGGGCTGCTGCCGGAGGATCAGTATCAGACGCTGATTGACGACGTGGAGCTGCTCTCCGGCGCGGGGGATGAGTTCGATTTGCAGGCGGTGCATGAGGGCAAGCTGTCGCCTGTGTTTTTCGGATCAGCATTGACCAACTTCGGCGTAGAACCGTTTCTTAAGAAGTTCCTGCAAATGACGCCACCACCGACCGCACGCACGGCCGACATCGGTGTAATTGACCCGTTTGAGGACCATTTCTCGGCTTTTGTGTTTAAAATTCAGGCCAATATGAACAAGGCACATCGCGACCGCATCGCATTTATGCGAATTTGCTCCGGTAAATTCGAGCGCGGTCAGGAGGTGCTGCATGTGCAGAGCGGCAAAAAGATGGTGCTGGCCGCGCCGCAGCAGCTGATGGCACAGGATCGCTCGATTGTGGACGAGGCTTATGCGGGTGACATCATCGGAATCTTTGATCCGGGAGTGTTCTCGATTGGCGATACCGTGTGCGATCCGAAGCGCAAGTGCATGTTTTCGGGTATCCCGACCTTTGCACCCGAGCTATTTGCCACCGTTCGTCAGAAAGACACGCTCAAGCGCAAGCAGTTTGTCAAGGGCGTGGAGCAGATTGCGCAGGAAGGCGCTATTCAGATTTTCCGTGAACCGGGTGCCGGCATGGAATCTGTCATTGTGGGCGTGGTAGGCGTGCTGCAATTTGAGGTGTTGGAATATCGCCTGAAAAACGAGTATAACGTTGAGATCATCCGCGAAAACCTGCCGTATGAGCATGTGCGCTGGGTGGAAAATGACGAGCCGGATTTTGATATCAAGGCGCTTCAGCTTACAAGCGACACCAAAATTGTCGAGGATCTCAAGGGAAACAGTCTGCTGTTGTTTTCCTCTCCGTGGAATATCACGTATGCGCTTGACCATAACGAAAACCTGCGTCTGGCTGAGTTTTCGCAAAACGCATAAGTATCTTATACGATAAATACCAGCCAACAAAGCGATAAAACAGGCTCCATTTATGCTGTGCGCATAGATGGAGCCTGTTTGCAGATATATCGGAAATTTGCTACTGAAGCGAGTGCATGATACCTTATCCGGATTGCACACTGGTCAGAGGCACAAAAGCAGAGTTGCTGAAAATACCCACCTGTTCCGCGTCCTGCAGTGTGACCAGACCGGTTTCGCGGTTTACGTAAACCACCAGCCACAAGTCGGTATTTTCCTGCCGGGCGTCATATCGCTCATACAGATTGCCGCCGTAGCGCCCCTCGCTGCATGACAGGACGAGCGTCAGGCTGTCATATTGCTCGGGCGGAAAGTTTTCGTCATAAATTCCTTCGTCGGGGTAATTGTAAATACACCAGGTATACCCATGTTCCTCGTATATACCGGTGCCGTCATCAATGCGCAGCGTATAATCACCCATTTCTCCCGGCTCGACCTGCAAATCAATCGTCGTGCCGTCGTCCAGTGTTGCCACTGCGTGTTCGCCCGTCAGGTCGTATAGAGCGGCGTAAATGCTGACATAGTTATCCGAGTCATACGTATATTCCTGGCCTCGCTCGTAATACAGTGCGCTATCATCATAGCTGACCCAATCCTCCGCTTCGGCTTCCGCATCCGGATCGTAAGACTCCCAATCGCCGAGATTGATTTCAAACGAATTGTTGCCGTCGAAAAAGTTATCAAACAGGTCTTTTACAGCCGGAATCAAAGAAGGCAGCAAGTTGACCAGAACAACTGCAACTACCACAACCAAGGCAATCTTGCCTTTTCCATTCTTTGTTTCACGAATCGGTTTCACACTGGCTCTGGCTTGTTTTGCGCGTATGGGCGTTTTTCGCGTGCGCGTTTTTTGATAGGTTGGCTCATCTGCGAATTGTTTGTCTCGCCATGCGGCTGCTTTTTTCTCCAGCTCGCCGACACGCCCGCGGGTCCCTGTACGTGCGCCGCAAATTGGACACTCCCGATCCTCATCGCTGTAATTGATGCCACAATGCTGACACTTCATATGGAAAGCCCCCCCCTTCTCTGGTTTCATCATAGCAGATAAGAGGGGCGTGCGCAAGTTTAATTCGGCAAATTGTACAGCAGTAATTCAATTCTGGCAGGATCAATCACCTGAAGTTCATCCTGTGCTGCTGGATGGACCGCAATTCCTTGCCCGGTGTTCGGATGCAGCGTGGAAACGCAAAAATCCAGTGCAAATAATGCAATCAGCAAGGCGCACAGAGGCAGGAACATACCATGCGGCAGGCGTCGAAACATCCGCAGCAGCAGGGGAGCGGCCAGATATACCGCCGCACAGCAGCCGAGCCCGAATACCAACGCGGTCGGCAGACTCACCAAACCGTGTAGGTTGAGCGGATAGTCGCTGTAATCCCACCAGCGAAGGCCGTAAACGGCCAGCAGATAACAACCTGTCGCAAACTCCATAACCGTGGAAAGCATCGCGCCCAACGCGAACACAAAAATCGGCTGTGCGGCAAAACGCTTCAGCAGCAGCACGGACAGCAACCCGCCCACGCCGTAAATGGGCAGCCAAGGTCCGAGCATGGTGCCGCGGTTGACCAATTCGCCGTCAAGCAGCAGGTGCAGTCCGACCTCCCACAGCCAGCCCGCCGTCGAAAAGGCCAGAAACAGCCCCGCGATTTCGCAAAGCGTATATCGTCCCGCCGCGTCATCGCGCGCTCGATGTACATATCGGAATACCGCCGTCATATCTGTCCCTCCCACTGTTACTCTTTCATTGTACGCGGCAATTCTTTGGATTGCTGCTACAAAATCCTTAAGATTTTATGAGTGCCCCGCATTTTGGGGTGCAAAAAGGGACGCGCGGAAGCGCGTCCCCGTGTATGCGCTGCTTATTCCAGATTCAGCTTATGCTGAAGGATATAATGTGTGCCAGCATAACAGATTGCACCCGGTATCGCCGCTGCGACACAGAAGCCGAGCAGCACTCCGTGTACCAACGTTTGCTGCGGCACACCGTTGAGTGCATTAGCCAGCGCAGTCATCACGGTTTCCATCGGGCCGTCTGCCACACCGAACAGCACAAAGGTGAGCAGGAACTGGGCCGCTGTGGACAGCACGAAATACCACACGACCGACATCAGTACGCGATGCTTTTTCGCCAGATGACCAAGCGCCATGCACAGGTAAAGATACAGCACGCCGCTGATTATAGAAATTACCAACAGTAAAATTCCCTCGAACAGATAACCCAGTACGTTTGGATCTTCAGCTACCGAGCGACCAAACTCGCCCAATACCATACTGATGCCCCAGAGCAGATTGGTGTTCGCACCGAGGATCGAAATGCTCAACGCTGCGACGATGCCGCTCAGGCAGCAGATTGCCACCGCAATGATCACCTTGCTCCAAATGTGTTGTGTGACCGTCACGGGCAGGGTGAACATCAGATAGCCCTCGTCACCGAGCAGATTTTTGTAAAACCGTTGGATCAGGATAACCGCGGTCACAACGAACACCGCAACCAGCAGCGCAAAGAAGAGCATCGCAAGGATGGCGGTCGGGATACCGTTCATAATATCCTGTGCGCGATCGGTTGTCATCAGGGCGTTGATGATGCTCATCAACAGCATCGCGCCGTACAGCGGCAGGCAGATACGCGCGCACGCTTTCCATTCGTATTTTAACAGCTTTAGCATGCGAACACCTCCCGGAACAGCATATCAACGGATTTTCCATGTTCCTCCCGAATCGTGTCCACGCTCTCATGCAGCGTCATCACGCCGTTTTTCAGGAAGATGACTTCGTCGAGCACACGCTCGATATCAGCAATCAGGTGGGTGGACAGCAGCACTGCGGCATCCTCACTGTAATTCGACAGAATGGTGTTGAGGATGTAGTCGCGCGCAGCCGGGTCCACGCCTGCGATAGGCTCGTCGAGCAGGAACAGCTTGGCCTTGCGGCTCATCGTCAGGATGAGCTGCACCTTTTCCTTCGTGCCCTTGGACAGTGTCTTGAGACGGTCAAGTGCATTGATGCGTAGCGATTGCAGCATATCATTTGCTTTGACGCGGTCAAAATCTGCATAGAAATCGGCAAAGAAATCCATCAGATCGGATACCCGCATCCAGTCGTTCAAGTATGCCCGGTCAGGCAGGTAGCTGACCACACTGTGCGTATGCACGCCGGGCGCCTGTCCGTCTACCAGCACGCTGCCGGCCGTCGGTTGGATCAGGCCGTTGATCAGCTTAATCAAAGTTGTCTTACCCGAACCGTTCGGACCGAGCAGGCCGACAAACCGGCCGCCGCTCAATGTCAGGTTCAGATTGTCGAGTGCCTTTACGCTGCCATAAGTCTTGGTCAGGCCTGCACAGACAATCAGCTCATTTTTCTGTTCCATTCTGATTTCCCTCCCCTTGACGCTTTTCGAGCAGATGGTATACTTCTTGCTCGGAGAAGCCAAGCTGACTCATGCCAGCCAGAAATTCCGCAATACGGTCACTTGCGATTTGTTCCCGAATCTTCTCAATCATCTCTTTATCCTCCGTCACATAGCGTCCGGTGGTCCGATTGGTGTGCATCAGTCCTTCACACTCCAAATCCGCCAGCGCACGCTGCATCGTGTTGGGGTTGACCCCTGCCTGTGCCGCCAGTTCGCGTACCGCCGGCACCTTATCGCCCGCCGCCAGCTGGCCGCTGACGATCTGTTCGGTCAGTATTTCCACCAGCTGCTGGTAGATTGGACGATCGCCTCGCAGTTGCCATTGCATAGCCTCGCTCCTCTCTTGTCATATTGTATTATGATAATAATACAATGATACACAATTGTCAACCCCTGACAAAAAATATTTTTCATCCGGCGTTGGCTATGCTATAATAGGCCTTATCGGAGGAACGACATGTATGAAAATTTACCCTCATCTTCGTGTTCTGTGGGCTGCTTTGGCAATATCCGCAGTCACCAACCTTGCGGCGCTAAGCAATTCTATGCCTGTTTTACTGGCGGCCAACATCATTAATCTGATATGTTATGGCGTAATCGCTTATGTATTGTACCGTCTTTCGGATGAAAGTGCGTTGCTGGGCCGCGCCTTTCCCGCACAGATGCTTTGCATTGCGCTGATTGCACTGGCGCTGGTATGTACACAGCTGGCAGGCGATAACGTTATGCTGCAAAACTTTATGTCGCTGCTGTCCATGGCAGGCAGCGTCGCGGGATTGCTCAGTGAGTATTACCTATACTGGGGACTGGATGAGCGTATTATCCCCCATGCCTATAACTATCCCGCGCGCCGCATCCGCTGGTGCCTGTATGCGCCGCTGCTGGGCGCATTTGTCGCTAGCGCGCTTATCCTGACCGCGCTGCCGCTGCCTGCGGTATGCGTGCAGCTGGTGGGACAAATCATACCGCTTGTGCTGCTGTGGCAGTACATGCGTGCGGTACAGATGCGTGAGAATGATCCACTCTCTTTCTGATGCGAAAAATTCCCCGGAAGCAATAAACTGGCATAGTTGGCTGCAAGTGTATTGCTCCGGGGCTAATTTATGCAAAAAAATGCATCACACTCGCAGAGAGGCAAGTGTGATGCAAGTAGAGCAGGGGGAAAGGAATTCCAGCAGATCAAACAAACGGGAATGTGTGGCAATTTGCTTGAAAGAGCTGTGGAAGGGAAGTACTCACTGTTGTTTCGCAGAACGCAGGTTCTGCAGGGTTTCCGCAATGTTTTCCTGATGCAGTTCGGCTGCGCGGAAGTGCAGGAAATGAAAATTCAAGTTGAAGAGCGAACCCAGGCCGACGGCGCAGATTACCGTGCCGATACCCACCTGGCCACCGAGTAGAAAACCGGCGATGATGACGAAGATTTCGACAGTGGCACGGCACAGCCCGACTGAGCGGCCGGTTTTACGTGCAAGCGCCACCATGAGTGCATCGCGCGGACCGGCTCCCAACGCGCTTTTCATGTACATCCAGGTACCCAGCGCGAGCAACTCCAATCCGACCAGCAGCATCGGGAGGCCGGTGAGCAGGGAATGCATCTGTGGGATCCAGCCAAGCCAGAGCAGCCCGTCGATGAACACCGCGCACAGGATGATATTGATGATGGTGCCGAAGCCGAAGCTCTCCCCGTACAGTATGGCCGCGCCTATGGCAACCGCACCGACAATCATGGAAGCGGTGCCGTAGGTGATACCGAGAGTCTGTGCCAGACCCTGCTGCAATACACTCCACGGTTCCAGACCGATGTTGGCTTGCAGCATCATGGTGATGCCAACCGCGCTGACCAGCATGCCCGCAACCAGCCAAAGCAGGCGACGGATATAATGATTGGGCATCGGTCACCCCCCCGCGGCAAAGGTGCGTACCAACTGTGCGGTTTGTGTGCAATCCTCGCGGGAGATGTCGTGATGGCAGACCATGCGATACTCCCCACCGGCGCATCCGGTGACCTTTACGCCATGCTCCAGCATCCAGGCCGGATAGCGGGCGGCTTTATCCGCGCTCCAGTCGGCGGTAAAGAATATCATATCGATATCCAAACGGTCGCGCAGTACCTGTATGCCGTCGATATCATCCAGCAGCGCCCCCAGATATGCCGCGTTTTCGTGATCTTCCTTAACTCGATCGGTCATATCGCGCAGCGCAATCAGCCCGGCGGCTGCCAAAAAGCCCGCTTGCCGCATGCCGCCGCCGAGGATGCGACGTGCGCGGCGCGCCCGCCAGATCAGCTCCTTCGGTCCCGCGACAATCGAGCCGACCGGCGCACACAGGCCTTTGGACAGGCAGCACATCACAGTGTCGCAGTACTGGGTCAGCTCGCGCACATCGGAAACACCGAGTGCCGCTGCGGCGTTGAACAGCCGCGCGCCGTCCAGATGTACCGCCACGCCTTTTTCGTGCGCGACCTCATAGATAGCGCGCATGTTGTCAAGCGAGACGACCGCGCCCGTGGAATGTGCATTTTCCACCACCACAAGCGTTGCGGGCGCGACCTGTACGTCGCTGTCGTCAGTCAGGCAGGCGCGCACAGAGTCCGGGTCCATGGTGCCGTTGACACTCTGCGGAAAACGAAGCGAAACGCCGGAAAGCTGGGCATAAGAGCCGGCTTCGTGGTCGGCGATATGCGAATGTGGGTCGATGATGACGCAGTCGCCACGGCGGGTGTGCGCCAGCAGCGCGCAGGCATTGCCTTGCATACCCGATGTGACAAACACCGCAGCTTCCTTGCCCAGCCGTTCGGCGGCATAAGCCTCCAGCTCGTGCAGGGTCGGGTCGTCGTCAAATACATCATCGCCAACCACAGCGGCGGCCATTGCATCCCGCATGGCCTGCGTCGGTTGGGTGACCGTGTCGCTTCGTAAATCAATGTAACGCATGGGGGTTCCTCCCTTTCATAAATATGGTTTGCTTTGTCGGCCGGCGGCCGAGGGGGATGGGGCGTTGCGTTTCCGTTCCGGGGAGTGAAAAATGAGCGCAATGCGCTCATTTTTTGCTTATTAACCGGAAATGTATCAGATTTCGTCTTTTTTAATTTGCGACAGGTAGCGGTAAACGCTGGCCTGTGAGCAGTGCAGTGCATCGGCGACATCTTTGACCGCGCCCTTGAGCAGGAAAATGCCGCCTGCTTCGAGCGAGGAGATGATTTGGATACGTTCGTCGGGTGTCAGTCGTTCGGCAGTCACGCCCAGACGTACCAGCTCGCGGTTGACCGCGTCGCCTGCAACAGCGTCAATCGAGTTGTGGAAGCTTTCGGTCGTGGCTGGTACGGCTCGTACAGCTTCTCCGCTTTGCGGTCTGTCGGGCTGACAGTGTTCCTCCACAAACGCATCCGGATGGCACAGGCGCAGGATGTTTTCGCTGGCTGCCTGATACCGGCTGTCATCAAAATTGATGCAGAGCATGCCAATCAGACGGCCATTTTGCTTGATAAACAGAGTGGAAGAGCGCAAAGTTTTGCCCGCGGCGGATACACCGCAATAATGCAGCCGGTAGTCCTGCGACTCGTAGCTTTTATCCATTAGAATTTTGAGTGCTACATTGGTTAGAGGGGCGCCTACCTCGCGTCCGCTGACATGATTGTTGGCGATGGCGATGATAGAGCGGTTCTTATCGGTCAGATCGTGCAGCGCGACCTCATAATCGGGGCCAAGCGCCTGACCGAGAAATTCGGTCAATTTCATATAATGTTGCAACAACGGATTGGCCATACGCTCACCTCGTTTTCAAAAATCAGACAGGTTTTTGTCCTTGATTTTATTATACCGTAAAAAAAAGAGATTTGTCAAAAAAGATGAGAATAAATTATCACAATTAAAAGAAATAATTATTATATAGTTTTGACAAAACCTATATAAAATTCCTACAAAAAACGAAAATGAAAGTGTGTAATGGTACAAAATACACAAAAACCGCTTGACAAATTATTATTCTGGTGATAAATTTATCTCAGAAAAGGAGGCGTGGAAGGATGAAAAAAGTCATCAGTACGGATTTGGCTCCCGCGGCTATCGGACCGTACGCACAGGCCGTTGCAGTAGACGGACTGGTTATCACATCCGGGCAGTTGCCCATCAATCCGGCGACAGGCGCATTTCCGGAAGGAATTGCGGAACAAACCAAGCAGTCTTTGGAAAATGTAAAGGCAATCTTGGCGGAAGCCGGAATCGGTATGGATCGCATCGTTAAGACGACGGTGTTCCTCAGTGACATGAACAACTTCGGCGCAATGAATGAAGTCTATGCAACATTCTTTGGCGAGGGAGGCTATCCGGCCCGTTCCGCAGTTGAAGTGGCGCGTCTGCCCAAGGATGCGTTGGTCGAGATTGAGGTTATCGCGGCGCTGTAACATCCCCGATATTCATTTACGTTAGTAAAAGATACTGTCCGCCAGTCGGAATTGTCGGAAGCGGAAAACCGGCAATCGATGACCGGGGTATCCTCTAAAAATAACGGCGCAACGCGCCAAAAAAAATGGAGGTAATTTATATGGACAAGAACATGGCTCACTACCCGCTGGATGTACCCGCACCCCATCATTTCACGTTTGCCGTTCGCGATCTGCCGGACGTTACGATTGAGCAGCGCGAGCGCGCTCTGAATGCGACCCACTGGAATGAATTCGCATTCCCGGCCGGTATGCTGACTGTTGATATGCTGTCCGACTCCGGTACCACCGCGATGACCAATCAGCAGTGGGCGGCGCTGTTCCTCGGCGACGAGGCGTATGGCCGCAACACCGGTTACTATGTATTGCTCGATACCTTCCGCGACATCTTTGAGCGCGGCGGCGAGAAGAACTGGAAGAAGATCATCGACCTCGTGCGCACGGACTGCCGCGACGTAGAGAAGATGATGAACGAAGTGTACCTCTGCGAGTATGAAGGCGGCTTCTTCAATGGCGGCGCTAAGCAGATGGAGCGCCCGAATACCTTCATTATCCAGCAGGGCCGTGCGGCGGAGTCCGTTCTGATGGAAATCGTCCGCAACATCCTCAATCGCCGTTACCCCGGCAAGAAGTTCACCATCCCGTCCAACGGTCACTTTGATACCACCGAGGGTAACATCAAGCAGATGGGCTCCATTCCGCGTAACCTGTACAACAAGGAACTGCTGTACGAAGTACCGGAAGGCGGCAAGTATGAGAAGAACCCCTTCAAGGGCAACATGGACATTGAAAAGCTGGAGCAGCTGATTCAGGGTGTCGGCCCCGAGAACGTTCCGCTGATTTTCACCTGCATTACCAACAACCCGGTTTGCGGTCAGGCAGTTTCCATGGCAAACCTGAAGGAAATCAACCGCGTTGCGCATAAGTATGAGATTCCGGTGGTATTTGATACCGCTCGCTGGGCTGAGAATGCATACTTCATCAAGATGAACGAGGATGGCTATGCCGATAAGTCCATCGCGGAGATTGCAACCGAAATGTTCCAGTACTGCGATGCCTTCACTATGTCCGCCAAGAAGGACGGCCACGCCAACATGGGCGGCATGCTCGCATTCCGCGACAAAGGCCTGTTCTGGCAGAAGTTCTCCGATTTCGACGAGAACGGCAACATCGTTACGGATGTAGGCGTTACCTTGAAGGTGAAGCAGATTTCCTGCTACGGCAACGATTCCTACGGCGGTATGTCCGGCCGTGATATCATGGCTCTGGCGGTTGGTCTGTACGAGAGCTGCGACTTCAATTACATGAACGAGCGCGTTGCACAGTGCAACTATCTGGCAGAAGGCTTCTATAAGGCCGGTGTCAAGGGCGTTGTACTTCCGGCAGGCGGCCATGCAGTGTACATCAATATGGATGAATTCTTTGACGGCAAGCGCGGCCACGATACCTTCGCAGGCGAGGGCTTCAGCCTTGAGTTGATTCGCCGCTATGGTATCCGTGTATCCGAGCTGGGCGACTACTCCATGGAGTATGACCTCAAGACCCCGGAGCAGCAGGCAGAGCTGGCAAACGTGGTTCGCTTCGCAATTGACCGCAGCCGTCTGACGCAGGAGCACCTGGATTACGTTATTGCAGCAGTTAAGGCGCTGTACGAGGATCGCGAGTCCATTCCGAACATGCGCATTGTATGGGGCCACAAGCTGCCGATGCGTCACTTCCATGCATTCCTCGAGCCGTACCCGAACGAAGAGAAGTAATCTGAAGGAGACAATAAGGGCGTAACCTGTGCCGCGTGGAAAGAGCATAGGAGATGAAAGGTAAAGGACACCCGCGGAAAAGTGAAAAATTCCGCGGGTGTTTTTATTACTGGTACGACCGGTAGAAAAAGGGGTGTAAAGCATGAGTAATGAAGAAACCAAACGCGATGGCTTTTCAAGCAAATGGGGCTTTATTTTAGCTTGTATCGGCTCGGCGGTCGGCATGGGCAACATCTGGCGTTTCCCGATCATGGTGCAGAAGTACGGCGGTATGACCTTCCTGATTCCATATTTCATTTTCGTTATCCTGATCGGTGCATCGGGTGTTATTGAAGAATTCGCACTCGGTCGCCGCGCAGGCGCGGGCCCGGTAGGCGCATTCGGCATGTGCACCGAGGAGCGCACCGGCAACCGCCGTTCTGGCGAGCTGATCGGCGCAATTCCGATCATCGGCGCGCTGATGCTGGCCATCGGCTACACAGTCGTACTCGGCTGGATCTTCAAGTATACCTTCTTGAGCATTTCCGGTGGCCTGTTCGGCATGGGTACGGATATGGGCGTCATTGGCGGTGCATTTGATGCGACCGCACCCGGCGCTGAGTCCCTGGGCGAAGCGCTTGGCATGATGGCGAGCAGCGGCTTTTTCGGTATCGGCAACGGTGTCTGGCAGATCATCGGCCTGGTTGTTTCGCTGATCATCATGGCGCTGGGCGTTGCAGGCGGCATTGAGAAGGCGAACAAGGTTATGATGCCGGTTCTGTTCTTCCTGTTCCTCGGCCTTGGCATTTACATCTTCACTCTGAGCGGATCTTCCGAGGGCTATAAGTACATCTTCACGCTTAACCCGGCCGGTCTGGCGAATCCCGAGGTTTGGGTATTTGCATTCGGTCAGGCATTCTTCTCCCTGTCCGTTGCAGGCAACGGATCGGTTATTTACGGTTCTTACCTGAGCAAGAACGAGGATATCCCGAACTCTGCGCGCAACGTTGCAGTGTTTGATACGATGGCGGCGCTGCTGGCGGCGTTCGTTATCATCCCGGCCATGGCTGTTGTGCTGGGTGCTGGTATCAACGATGTTTCCGGTGGCCCTGGCTTGATGTTCATCTATCTGGTCAATGTTTTCAACGCTATGCCCGGCGGCCGTATTATCGGTTTTGTATTCTTTATCTGCGTGCTGTTCGCAGGCGTATCTTCGATCGTCAACCTGTATGAGGCGCCGGTGGCGTTCCTGCAGGAGAAGCTGAAGTTCAACCGTATCGCGGCGGTTGCCACGATCGGTGTAATCGGCATGATCGTTTCGATTGCGATCCAGCCGTGGACCTCGCAGTGGATGGATCTTGTTTCGATCTGGATCTGCCCGCTCGGCGCAATGCTCGCAGGCATCATGTTCTTCTGGGTGCTCAAGGAGAAGACCGCTTTGTCGGCCGTCAACGAAGGCATCAAGAAGCCAATTGGCGGCTGGTTCTATCCGCTCGGCAAGTTCATCTATGTACCGCTGGCTCTGCTGGCGCTGATTCTGGGTGTATATTATGGCGGCATCGGCTGATCCCGTAACTGGAAAAAAATAATCACTCCCCTTCCCACGGGAATTGCCCGCCGCCTGTTGCAGACGGCGGGCAATTTATGTTATACTAGTGGAACAAATGGAATAGAATATGAGGAATGAAGGAGAAAAAGATGAACTCGGATCTGCGCGACAAGATATCCAGTGCCGCCACTGCGATTGAGATCACACTTGGCCTGATTATCCTGCTGGCCTGTGTTGTAGGCAGCGTAGGGTTGGTGTGTACGACGGAGCTGAATCAGATGCTGTTGGTGCCGGATTATTTTCAAGAGCGCCTGAGCGACGCTTGCTTGATCATTATCGGCATCGAGTTAATCAAGATGATCACCAGCTACACAATCGACTCTGTGGTGGATGTGATGCTGCTGGCGATTGCCCGCCAGATGATCGTCGAGCATACTTCGCCGCTGGAAAATCTGTTGGCGGTGCTTTCGGTTGGCGTACTGTTCGTTATTCGCAAATATTTGTATATTTCGCGTCTGGATCGTCCGAAGAGAAGCAAGAAGGATATTGAAAACGATGTCCAAGCCGAAGTGTTGGGGTTTGACACATCGAAAGAAGAGAGAGAGAAGAAAGGCCGTCCCTAAGGGGACGGCCTTCGCCGTATTTACCGGACGGAAACAGAAAAGCATACGCCGGTTTCGGTATTTTCCGCGCGGCAGATAAGACCGTGCAGCGCGAGAATTTTCTGCGTAATGGCAAGACCGAGGCCGTGCCCGCCGGCGCGGTTTCTCGCCTTATCACTGCGGTAGAACATTTCAAACAGACGCGGAAGCTCGTTTTCCGGAATGGGATCGCAGTCGTTTTCGACTGTGAAGAGCGGCCCACCGCCGCGGCGCAGCGTGACCGTCACGCGCCCGTCGTCGGGCGAGTATTTCGCGGCGTTTTCCAGCAAACAGCCGAACGCACGGCGCAGCAGCGTTTCGTCCCCGCGGATGCGGATGCCGTCCGCAAGATGGACCGTCAGTCGGCGGTGTTCGAACAGCGGTGCATATTCATCCAGCAGCGACCGCAGCAGGGCGGAAAGGTCGATGGCGGTGCGGTGTTTCAGCTCGTCCGTGCGGTCGAGACGGGTGTAGTCGAGCATTTCGCGCACCAGACTGTTCATGCGGCCGGTTTCCTGCTCGATGGCGGCAAGGTAGCGCGCGTTCTCCTCGGGCGAAATGTCCTGCGCGATGGCTTCGGCGTAGCCGCCGATGAGCGCAAGCGGGGTTTTGAGGTCGTGGCTGGCCGCTGCGACGAATTGCTGCCGCCGGTCTTCGAGGTCGCGCTCGCTGTCCCAGCGCTGGTGCAGGTCTCCTGCCATATCGGCCAGCGCGCGGTTGAGGTCACCTATCTCGTCGCCGCGGGCGGTGTCGGGATGGAAAGCGTCAAATTCAAGGTGCGCAACGTGCTGCGCCTGATGAGTGGTGTCGTACAGTGGGTAGACCACAGCCCAGCGCACACCCTGATAGAACAGGAACAGCACAAGTATATAAACCAGCGCCATCAGGAATGGAATATATCTGAAATAAAGGGAAATTTCGTTCGTATAATCGGAAGTATACGCTAAAAACAGCGTAGAATAACCGTTGCCGGATACTGTGGAAGAAAAATCCCGCGTTTGCAGTGCATCCAGTCCGGCCTGCGTTCGATCTTCCCGCTGACGATACTGAAGAAAGTGGAGCGCGTCGAAATACTGTTCCATTGCATTGTTATCTGCAAAAATATTCTGAAAGAAGAGGCGCTGCGAGGTGGTTTCCTCCACAGGCGTCTGCGCATGCCAAGTCTGCTCATCCACACAGGAAACAATGCGGTTGGCTACGAGATAGGTGATCTTAGAAAACTCGTCCTCTTCCAATCCTTTCACCGTGCCATAAACTGTCCAATATGGGCTGTTACCTGACCATTCCGGTGTAACCGTTTGCGCGCATTGCTGTAAGGAGCAGATGTCTGCCTCGGAGAAGCCGCCTAGATCAATGATTACGTTATGGTAGACCGGTGCGTCATGTGCGCTAACTGTCTGTATGATGGTAAGCGGTGATGTTAAGGAAACGATCTCATCACCCACCGCATATTGCAGGATAAAAGGTGTAGAGGAATTTGAACTCGTCCAGCGAGCGTAATCAAACCGTAGCTTCCAATAGGATTCAGAGTCCGGCAGAGGAAGGTGATCCGAATCTGGCACATGTAATTCCAGCTTGTCGAGCAAGATCTGCTGAATGTATTCCAGATAGGAATAACGCTGCTGCATGATGTGATCATTCGCGCGCTGCATGGAAAACCAGGTCCACAGCGCGCACACCAGCGCCAGCATAAGCGCCGTCAGTGCCGTCAGCCGTGTTGCGATGCTGCGCCTTAGCCAGAATGCTTTGAGCTTTTTCATCACGATCCCCCCAATCGGTAGCCCTTGCCGTAGATTGCTTTGATATGCTGCGCCGCTGTGCCGAGGGCTTTTCGCAGCTCAGCCACATGGCGGTCCACCATGCGCTCGTCGCCGTCGAAGTCCACGCCCCACACGCGCTCGATCAGCAGGTCGCGCGACACGGTGCGCCCTTGTTCGCGCAGAAGCAGCTCGAGAATCTGCGCCTCTTTGGGGCGCAGAGACACCGGCGCACCATCCACCGTGACCGCGTGCGTTGCGGTGTCCATCAGGATGCTGCCGTAGCCCAGCTCGTTTGCGCCCAGCCGCAGGCCGCGCGCCCGGCGCATGAGCGCCTGCGCTTTGGCGACCAGCACAGGGAAGGAAAACGGCTTTGTGACGTAATCGTCCGCGCCTGCACGAAAACCCGCGAGCGTGTCGCCCTCCTGCCCGAGCGCGGTGACAAAAATCACCGGCACATCGCTCTCGCGCCGTACAGCTGCGCATACATCCAGCCCGTTCAGCTGCGGCATCATCACATCGAGCACCAAAAGGTCGAAACTCTGCTCTCCGGCAAGCGTGAGCGCCTGCTCACCGTCGTACGCAGGGGTGACATGCACACCCGCCGCCCGGAAAAAGTCCTGCATAAGCGCAGAGAGCGCCTTATCGTCTTCTGCCAGTAAAATATGTCCCGCCATGTGCATCCCCTCCTTTTATTGCTTTCAGTATAGCATGGAATTGTCCGAATTTTATCCGCGCATCAGAAAAAAACAGCCTGCCGCAAGGCAGGCTGCTGGAAAGAATTGTTTTATTTTCCGGGCGGGATATCGCCCACGCCGTTTAAGATGTAGTGCGGACGGTAAGCATAGTTTTCCACATCCGCGCGTGTGGTGCAGCCGGAGAGCACCAGTACGGTGTCCAAACCGGTTTCGATGCCCGCGACAATGTCGGTGTCCATACGGTCGCCCACCATGACGGCTTCATGCGAGTGCACGCCCAGCAGGCGCAGGCCGGTGCGCATCATCAGGGGATTGGGCTTGCCGACATAATACGCGCTTTTGCCAGTCGCCAGTTCGATGGGGGAAACCAGCGCGCGGCAGGCCGGAATGATGCCCTGCTCGGACGGACCGGTCAGGTCGGAGTTGGTCGCAATCAGACGCGCACCCTTGTTGACCAAATCGACTGCTTTGAGGATGGTCTGATAGTTATAGGTGTTGGTTTCACCTGCGATGACATAGTCCGGGTCAACGTCGTTCATCACGATGCCCGCCTCATACAATGCGCCGACCAGGCCGGGCGCGCCGATGACATAGGCGGATGCGCCGGGCTTCTGGCTGGCGACAAACTTGGCGGTTGCCAGCGCGGAGGTATAGAAGTGTTCCTCACCGATTTCCAGACCCATGCGGGCGAGCTTCTGCTGCAATTCAAGCGGTGAGCGCTCGGACGAGTTGGTCAAAAACAGAAAGCTCTTGTTTTCCTTTTGCAGCCAGTCGACAAATTCGGTTACGCCCTCCAGCAGACGGTTGCCGTGATAGATGACACCGTCCATATCGCAGATAAAACCTTTTTTCTCACGAAGCAATTCGAGTGTTTCGCTCATTTGGGTTCTCCTTTCGCAGTATTTTGCAATACTTCTATTATGCGGAATGCATGGTGGTTTCGTCAAGAGAAAAAAGTTTCGCAGCTGTTAAATAACTGTAAAGGATAGATGCTTTGCGTGGGGGGACAAAGCATGGTATACTGTAAGGGAATTGAGGGAATGGAGAACAGACAATGGCAATCAGCAAAGCCATGCGTGCCGCGCTGCACGCACTGAGTTATACGGCAAATATTGATTTGGAAAAAACCTATCGGGTGGAGCGGGCGGTACGAGGCCTGCGCACGCCGCTGTCGCCGCTTTACCATTTGTGGGACCATAAAATCGAACGGGACGGGCATGATATTCGTGTGCGCATCTACACGCCCAAAAAGCAGACGGACGGCCGCCTGCTGTTGTTTTTCCACGGCGGCGGCTGGGTGCTCGAAAATGTAGACACTTATAATGCGGTCTGCCGCAATCTGGCGCGGCGCACAGGCTGTCGTGTGGCCTCGGTGGAGTACGGCCTTGCGCCTGAGCATGTGTTTCCTGAGGGTTTGGAGGACTGTTATGCTGCTGCGCGCGAGGTTTACCGGCATCCCGAACAGTTCGGCGTGCGCTCGCAGGAGATTACGCTCGTGGGGGATTCGGCGGGCGGCAATCTGGCGGCAGCGGTCTCGCTGATGGCCCGCGACCGCGGAGAATTTAAGGTCGCGCAGCAGATACTGATTTATCCTGCGACCTATCATGACCATTCGCCTGACTCGCGCTTTGATTCCGTGCGGGAAAACGGCACAGACTATTTGCTGACGGCAAAGCGCGTGTGTGATTATATGATGCTGTATGCGGGCGGGGACCCCAAACGCATGCACAATCCATATTTTGCGCCGCTGCTTGCGCCTGACTTATCCTGCCAGCCGCGCACGCTGGTCGTGACTGCTGAGTTTGACCCGCTGCGCGACGAAGGCGAGGCCTATGCCCGCGCGCTGAGGGATGCAGGCAATTCGGTGGAGCAATACCGCATGCCGGATGCGCTGCACGGCTATTTTTCGCTGCCGGTGCGGTTTCCGATGGTGCGGCGCACCTATGACCTGATCGAACAATTCCTGAATGGGGAGTCAATCGCATGCCAAACGATAAACGCGACCGAAAAAATTTAAGCTGGAGCCGTCTGGACAACGCGGCGAAGATATTTCCGCCGACCTCGCACGGGTCGGCGACAGGGGTGTTTCGCCTGTCGTGCGAACTGACCGAGCCGGTCGCGCCCGATGTGCTGCAAACCGCGCTCGATCGCACGCTGAAACGCTATCCGCATCTGTTGATGGTCATGCGGCGCGGTGTGTTCTGGTACTACCTGGAACAGACTACGCTGCGGGCTTCGGTCGTGCCTGAGCATGCGCCGCCGTGTGCAGCGCTGTATGAGGGCAGCCGGTCGCTGCTGTTCCGCGTCAGCTATTGGCGGCACAAGGTCAGTCTGGACATGTACCATGTGCTGGCGGATGGAGCGGGCGCAATCGAGTTTTTTGAGTCGCTGATGACTGCTTACCTGATGCTGCGCCATCCGGAGGCTGGGGTGGACGGGCCGCCGCAGGCGTCCGTATCCCAACGCTGGGCAGACAGCTTCCAGAAGTATTACAAGCCGCACAGCAGCGGTAAGACCTCCGAAGGGCTGGGGCGTGCCTACCGTTTGCGTGGGGTGCGCCGTGCGGACGGCGGCCTGACCGTTATTGAGGGTGTGGCAGATGTGCGGCAGGTGCTGGCCGCAGCGCACCGCTGCGGCGCGACGCTGACCGTCTATATGACAGCGCTCCTGCTTTCCGCAATTCATAGCGAAATGTATGTCCGCGAGCAGAAAAAACCGGTCATTCTGACCGTTCCGGTCGATTTGCGCAGCTTTTTCCCCTCGCGCACAACACGCAACTTCTTTGGGACGATTCGGGTCGGATATGATTTTTCCAAGCGGTGCGGAGAGATTGAGGATATTGTGGCCTGTGTTGCGGCGGCCTTCAAAGAAGAACTCACTCCCGAACGGCTGGGCGCGCGCATGAACCAGTTGGCCGCGCTCGAGCACAATCCCGTGCTGCGGCTGATTCCGCTGGCACTCAAAAACCCGGTTTTGCGGCTCAGTGGCGCGGTGTCCGACCGCGGGGAGACAGCGGCGCTGTCCAACGTCGGCAAATTCCGTCTGCCCGAAGCGCTTTGTCCCTTTGTGCGCGGTTTCGGTGTGTTTATGTCGACGGGCGCGACGCAGCTTTGCACCTGTTCATTTGGCAACAGCCTACATTTTGGCTTTACTTCGGCCTTTGAGAACACCGAGGTGCAGCGCCGCTTTTTTGAGCTGCTGGTCGACGAGGGAATCGAAATCGAGATTCGAAGCAACGAATACCATGAAGAGGAGGAAACGTCATGCAGCGATGCCCCAGCTGCCGAGTGACCGTCGCCGGTCATAAAACCTGCTGTCCGCTGTGCGGCGGACAGCTTTCCGGCACGCCGGAGCCGGACACCGAGGTGTTTCCGGCGCTGGAAAAGCCGCGGTTTACAACCGGTTTTGTGCTGCGGCTGCTGGCGCTGATTGCGATTGCAGTCAGCGTCATCTGCGTGCTGGTCAATATTGCAACCGGATGGCACGCGCTCTGGTCGCTGTTCGTGGTGGCGGGTGCGGTGTGCGTCTGGGTGGCGGCGGCGGTCGGCGTGGCCTATCGGCGTGACATGACGCAGAATATCGGCTGGCAGGTTGTGCTGATTCCGGTTTTGTCCTTTTTGTGGGATTGGTGGACGGGCTGGCGCGGCTGGTCGGTGGATTTTGTGTTGCCGTGTGTTTGCATCGTGGGGATTCTGGCGATGCTGCTGATAGCAGTGCTCTGCAAAACACCGCTCCGGCTGTTTGCCGGACCGCTCATCGGCGCATGTTTTTTCGGGCTGCTGCCGCTCGTTCTGATTGCGTGCGGACAGGTCCGGGTGCTGTTGCCCTCGCTTTTGTGTGCGGGGCTGGCCATTTTGTCGCTGGCGGCGCTGATACTGTTCCAATGGCAGACCATCAAGGCTGAGCTGCAGCGGCGGTTTCATCTGTAATATAAAAAGAGCCGTACAGCGGCTCTTTTTGCATTTGGGTGCATTTGTGCTGAAATGGGTTGCATTTTGACGCAAAAAGCCGTATACTGTCAGGATAAGACGGAAGGACGGCTTTGAAATGGACAAAAAACAACTGCTGCGGCTCGGCGGCAGCGCCGCAGGCGCGGTGCTGCCGTTTTGGCTGCTCGACCTGACTTTGCGCGCTGCGACAGGGTGCGCGGCATGGTATCCGCTGTATGCGGCGGCGCCAAACCTGTTTTCACTGGGCTTTGGAGCGCTGTTCGCAGCGCTGTGTCTGCTGCCGCAGCGGCGGACAGTCGGACGAATACTGTATGGACTGATTTACACCGTTTGGGCGGTATATGCGGTGATACAGTATGGTATCTGGCGCATTTTTAACCGGTTTCTGTTCCTGTCGGACTTCCTGTTTGCGGGAGAAGGTCTGGGCTTTGCAGGCTACATCCGGCAGCTGATTGATATGCGTTTTGTGCTGGTGGTCGTGCTGCTGGTACTGTGGGGGGTGTTGGGCGTGCGGCGGCTGCCCGACAATCTGCCGCGGCGGCGTGTCTGTCCGATGCTGGTACTGTTCTTTGCGCTGACGCAGTTTGTCGCGCCGCGGCTGTATGCGCCTGTACCAGAAACGCTCGACTGGGATTCGTGGCAGTCGAGTGGGTACGAATACGAGCGGTTTTCTTCATCCACCTATGACCTTGCGCTGACCGGACCATATCAGTTTGTCGTTCGGGATGCATGCCTGTCTATTGTACCCGATGCAGACGCAGCCGAGCAGCGTGCGCAGATTGATGCCTTTTTCGATGAGCGGCCCGCGCACGAGAACAACCCAATGACCGGTCTGCTCGCGGGCAAAAACCTGATTCTGGTGCAGCTTGAGAGCGTGGATGACTTTGTGCTTAACGATGAAAACACGCCGACACTCGCGCGATTGCAGCGTGAAGGCATCAATTTTGCGGAGTTTTACACGCCGCAGTACGCGAATGGCTACACCTTCAACACCGAGTTTGCCGCACAGACCGGCATTTATCCATACGCCAACGGAAATGTTGCCTATTCGCTCAGCCGCAGCGCGTTTCCGTATGCACTCGGCAATTTGCTGGAAGGTGCGGGCTATACCGCCAATTCCTTTCACAAGAGCGAAGCCAAGTTCTACAATCGCGGTGCGATGCATCAGGCGTTCGGCTATGAGCAGTATCATTCTGCGCTGGATTACGCGCAGGACGAATTGCAGGCGGGTGACGATAGGTTTTTGATTGACTGTGAGGAACTTTACAGCGCGATGATTGCGCAGCAGCCGTTTGCGGACTTTCTCATCACCTATAGCGGGCATCTCGGCTATGACGAGATAGATGCGCTGACTACCTATGCGCTCGAACAGTTCCCGGAATACAAGGATGACAGCCGTCCGTATGAGATAAACGGTCTGTTTGCCAAGGCACGGCTGACCGACGAGATGTTCACGCGTCTGCTCACACGGCTGGAGGAGGACGGTCTGCTGGAAAACACGGTGATTTGCGTGTATGATGACCACTATGCTTATGGCTTGACCGACCGTGCGGTGCTGGAGGAGTACTCTGAAGCCGCAGGCGGCCGTCTGCTTGAGCGTACGCCGTGCTTTATCTGGTATGAAGGCTGCACGCCGCAAACGGTGACTAAGACGCTGCAAACCGTCGACTTACTGCCGACGCTTGCCAACCTGTTCGGGTTGGAAGTGCCTGACACGATGGGGCGGGATGCATTTGACCCGGATTATAAGGGGTATGTCATTTTCCCGAACGGCGGCTGGCTGACCGATACGGCTTACGCGGAAAACGGGCAGGTCTTGTGGAACAACGGCATGACGGACGCGGAGGTGTCCGAAATGAACGCCTATGCCCGCCGCTTTCAGGAGGTAAACGACGCGATTCTGGATACGGATTACTATGCGCAGGCAACAGAGTAAAATAAAAGGACGTTTCCCATTGGAAACGTCCTTTTGTCGTTTGTCCGTCAAATCTCGCCGAAAAATCGGCGGATCTCGATTTCCGCGTTCTCCGGGGAGTCCGAGCCGTGGATGACGTTATAGGTGGTCGAGCAGGCGAAGTCGCCGCGGATGGTACCCGGCATTGCGTTCTCGTTCTTGGTCGGGCCCATAAGGGTGCGCATACCCTGAATGACGTTTTCACCCTCCACGACCATCGCCAGCACCGGGCCGCTCGTCATATAGTCCACTGTGGGCGGGAAAAACGGCTGGTCGACGATGTGCGCATAATGCTCACGCAGAATAGCCTCGTCCAGCTGCATGGTTTTCATGTGAGTGATGCGGTAGCCCTTACGCTCGATGCGCGCGAGGATTTCACCCGTGATGCCGCGCTGCAAAGCATCCGGTTTGAGCATGATATAGGTTCTTTCCATAAAACGCCTGCTTTCTTTCATACTTTCTTTCAGTATAGCAATAAAGCGGTGCGGAAACAAGCCTTTTTGGCCTTACAAGCTGACATACGTGGGTTCATGGCCGAGCGCGGGCAGAATGCGGCCGGTCAGATCAGCGGTTTTGATGCGCAGCGAGGTAGTGTTGCGGCAGGGGTGGCAGCCGAAATACTCGTGCGCGAGCGCGTCGCGGTCGATGACCAGCCGGACGTGTTTTTCGGTGTCGTTCAGCAGACCGAGTACGGATACCGAGCCGGGTGTCACGCCCAGATACGCCTGCATGTGTTCAGCATCGGCGAAAGACAGCCTCGAGCAGCCCAGCTGCGCGGACAGCTCCTTGGTGCGGAAGGCTTTTCGGCCGGGCATGAGCAGCAGCGTGAACTGCGTTTTCTACCGGTTGCACAGAAACAGATTTTTGCAGATTTCAATGCCGAGCAGCTTTTCCACTTCGCCGCAGGCCTCGATCGAGGGCGTTTCATCGTGATCGATGCGGCAGTAGGGTACGCCGATCCGGTCGAGAAAATCATAGCAGGCGATTTCAACCGCATCTCGACCGGTCAGGTCAACCGGACGGCCGTCGTACAGTGTGGGGTCAAGGTAAAAGTCAGACATGGGTAACACTCCTGTGATGGATGATTTGAGGTCAATTGCGTGCGGGATTCTGCCCGCGTGCCAGAATACGCAGCACCGGTACGGTCACAAAGATGGACAGGATGAACGCACACAGGTCGCTCAGCGGTTGACACAGCTGCACGCCGAGAAGCGCAAGGAACACAGGCAGCACGATAGCCAGCGGGATGAAAAACAACCCTTGCCGCGCCGCGGCAACCAGACTGGCGCGCATGGTCAGCGCGATGTTTTGCAGCAGCATGTTGCACATGGTCACCCAGCCGATGAGTGGGAAGGACAGGCACTGCAGCCGCAGTGTCAGCGTGCCGATGCGAATGACTTCGGGGTCATCCGCACGGAAAACAGCGATAATCTGGGGTGCGAAAATCCAGCCCAGCACGGCCAGTGCAAGCAGCACCAGAAACGAGGACTTGACGCAGAACCAGAAGCCGCGCCGCACGCGGTCGTATTTGCGCGCGCCGTAATTGTAGCCGCAGACCGGCTGGAAGCCCTGTCCGAAGCCAATCATGGCCGACCCGGCGAACTGAGAGACGCGGGAGACGATGCTCATGGCCGCGATGGCGGCGTCACCGTAAGGGCGCGCGGCGGTATTGAGAAAGGTAACCGCGACCGAGGCCAGACCCTGTCGGCACAGGCTGGGCAGGCCGCCGCCCGCAAGCGCGGTGAAGCGGCTGATGCTGGGGGAGAATTGCCGCAGGCGAATCTGCACGCCGCGCGACAGGCGAATGCCGAGCAGAAGCAGCAGAAAGCTGATGAGCTGGCTGAGAATGGTCGCGTAAGCCGCGCCGCTGATACCCAAATCAAGAACAAAGATGAACAGCGGGTCGAGCACGATGTTGAGCACACCACCCGATACCAGCCCGACCATCGCATAGGTCGCGTTGCCCTGCTGACGCAGCTGGTTGTTGAGTACGAGTGCGGCCATCATATACGGCGCGCCGCACAGAATGATTTGCATGTAGGCAAGCGCATATGGATAGATGGTCTCGGTTGCGCCAAGCAGGTGGCATAGCGGACTGCGCAGCAGCAGGCCGAAAACCAGAATCAAAATACCCGTGATGAGCGCGGAAAAGAAGCCGGTCGCTGCCATGCGCTCGGCTTCTTCTTGATGCTGCGCGCCAAGCTGGCGCGAAATATAGCTGCCTGAGCCTTGCCCGAAGAAAAAACCGATGGACTGGATGAGCGCCATGAGTGGGAACACCACGCCGACCGCACCGGTTGCACTGGTACCCAGTTTACCGACGAAAAAAGTGTCGGCCATGTTATAGATGGAAGTGATGAGCATACTGATGATAGTCGGCACAGCCATTTTGCAAAAGAGCGGCTCGAGCGGCGCCTCTGTCATCTGATGAAAGCGGCGTTCCTGCGCCTCACTGGTGGTTTGTTCCGCCATGGTAGTTCGCCTCCGTCCGTGTAATTTGTTCACATAACCATTCGGTTGTTCGTTCGAAGCTCTCGTCTGCGGTTGCCAGCGGAGAGCGGAAAAAGCCGGCAGCCTCCATGGAAATATAGCCATGCAGCGTACTGCGAATCAGTCGGGATAGATGTACGCGCTCTTCCGACGGCAGGCCGAGCGGTGCAAGCATGCGCACGAATAAATCCATAAACGCCTGCTTGCGCGCAATCAAACCGGGGTCGGAAAACTGCGGCAGCATCATCATTGCACGGTACAGCTGCGGCTGCTCATGCGCAAAGCTGCGGTAAGCCACAGCCAGCGCGCGCAAGGCATCCGTAACCGGACGGATATCGACCGCTTGCTGAAGCGTGTCCATCAAACGGTCAAGCGCGCACTCAGCCAGCCGCACGTTCAGTTCGGGCAAGCCCTGCAAATGGTTGTATAGAGAAGCCGGTTTGACATCCAGCGCGTCCGCTAACTCGCGCAGCGTCAGGTTTTCCATGCCTTTTTCTTCGGCCAGCGCCGCCGCCGCATCGACAATGGTATCGCGGCTGAGCCCCTTTCTTGCTATGCGATATCCCTCCAAACTAACAATGTTAGTTTTCTATATTTTCAGAATAAACTAACGGTATTAGTTTGTCAAGCGGGAGGCGCGCAAACGATGGGGAAATTTGGCGCGAATAGGCTTGACATATATCGAGCATCTATATATAATCAATATATCGAACACCGATATAAGGAGGGATAGAAAATGGCAATTGACAAAAGTTTGCTTGCGGGAAGTACGGCGCTGCTGGTGCTGCGGCTGCTGGAGGAGGATGACCTATACGGCTATCAGATGATCGAGCGGCTGCGCGAGCGGTCGGATGACACATTTTCGCTCAAGGCGGGTACGCTTTATCCGCTGCTGCACACGCTGGAAACGCAGGGGCTGGTGCAGAGCTATGAGCGCGCCGCGGACGGTGCGCGGATGCGCAAGTATTACCATCTGACCGACGCGGGACGTACGCGGCTGGCGGAAAAAACCGAGGAATGGCGGCAGTTTTCCGGCGCGGTCGAGCGTGTGCTGAAGGGGGGAGAGAGCCATGCGTTTGCCTGACGGTGTGCGGCGGTATCTGCTGCATTTGCTCGAGCGCGATGCGGCTGAGCGGGCACTGGATACGGCTGAACTCGAAGCACTGGCTGCCGCCGCCGAGGGGCGCAGCGTGAGGCCGCTGCCCGAACTGCTGCGCGGCTGGGTGAGCAGCGCGACCGCTCAGATGCGCTGGAAGCGGGCGCGTCCGGTGGCGGCAAAGGAACTGGCTGACCACCTTTCCGACCAGTACGAAGCCTTTCTCAATGAGGGAATGAATGAGGACGCTGCCGCGCAGGCGACCGCGCGCGAAATGGTCGACGCGGTCGAGACCGGCACGCAGCTTGACCGCGCATGGCGGCCGCGCCCGGACTGGGTGATGCTGGGCATCGTGCTGGTGGTTGCGGCAATCGGGTTGGTGCTGCAATATAGCATGCGCCCGAACAATGATTTGGAATGGTACATGTTTTTCGGAAAATATGTGGCGGGCGCTGTGTGTCTGCTGGCTGCGTATTTCGTGGACTACACTATCCTTGGGCGGCACTGCTGGCTGCTATACGGTGCGTGGATTGGCATTGGTTTGCTGCTGACCCAAGGGCCGATCGCGATGGGGAAAAACTATCATCTGTCTTGTTGGGTGTGGTTCTTTCCGGTGCTGTTTGCGGGCATCCTGTTCCGGCAGCGCGGCAAGGGGACGCGCGGCGTCGGCGTCTGCTTGTTGTCGCTGTCGGGCATGTGGTTCTTTGCGACGCTCGCGCCGTCCATGGCAGCGCTTGGCGTGCTGACGGTGGTCAGCTGCGGCATGCTGTTTATGGCGGTCTGGCACGGCGTGTTCGGGCGGCGCACGCGGGGCAGGCTGGTGCTCGCGGTGTCGCCGGTGCTGGCGATGGCGCTGTACTGCCTGTTCCTGATTGTTTCCGATGGACACATCCGGGAGGCGTTATGGGTTGTGCTCCACCCGCAGAGCGATGCGATGGGAAACGGTTATCAGGGGGCGGTGGCGCAAAACATTATGTTTGGCATCCCATTCCCCTTCGACAGCAGTATACATAGTGTGGAAGCATTGCTGTGGAGGAACGGCGCAACCGATTGGGTGTTTATAGCGGCAAAATACTATTGGGGCTGGGCGGCGGTGCTGCTGATTCTGGCGGCGGCGGTGCTACTGCTTGTCTGGGGCTTCCGCATTGCGCGCAAACAGACCGGCCTGCTCGCGCGCAGTGTGTGCATGGGCGTGATGGTGACGTTCGCGCTGCAAACCCTCATGTATGTGCTGCAAAACTGCGGTATCATCCTGGTTGCAGCCTATGGCCTGCCGCTGCTGTCCTATGGCAGCCTGTACCTGTGCCAGACCATGCTGCTGCTCGGCCTACTTCTGTCCGCGCAGCGGTCGGGACAACTCGAGAGCGGCCTTGCGCCGCAGAATGCGCGTTCTATCTCGTAACGACAAACTATGCTATACTAAAAGACAGTCCCTTCGGGGGGCTGTCTTTTGCTTTGGCAAAAAAATTCCCTCCCGCTGTCAGCAAAGGCTTTGCTCATTCGTATTGTAGGTGAAGCGACGTTGCTGACACGGCCGGACGGCCGCCAAAGGAGTTGATGAAACCATGATACAACTGGACAGGGCTGAGGCCGAACGGTTGGTGAGCACCTATTCCGACCTGATTCTGCGGCTTTCGTACACCTATCTGAAACATACACAGGATGCAGAGGACATTTGCCAGACCGTGTTCCTCAAACTGCTGACCAGTGGGCAGACGTTTGACAGCCCGGCGCACGAAAAGGCGTGGATCATCCGCGCGACCGCGAACGCTTGTAAGGACATGATGCGAAATGCGTTCCGGCGGCGCACGGTGGCGCTCGAAGCAGTGGCGGAAGCGCCCGCGCCTGTCGCACCCGAAAACGATGTGCTGGAAGCGGTGATGGCGCTGCCGGAAAACTACCGCGAAGCGGTTTACCTGTATTACTACGAAGGCTACTCCGTCCGCGAGATTGCCAGCCTGCTGGGCCGCAGCGAATCCGCGGTGACCGCGCACCTGAGCCGGGGACGGCAAAAGCTGCGCATGACTTTGGGAGGGAATGAATATGAACAGAGCGTATAATGATAACAGAGAGTATACTGATGCACTGGATGGTCTGCGATTCTCAGACGAGGCTAAGGCGCGCATGGTGCAAAACCTGCTGGATGCGGCGGGCGAAAGCGCACCGCAGCTGGAAAAACCGCGTGGACGGAAGTCTCGCCTGCCGCGCGTGGCAGCGGTTGGCGTGGCGGCGGCGCTGGTGTTGGGCATCGGTGCGGGCGCGTCCGGGGTGTTCAAGACCGCGGGGGAAGCGTTCTCCGGTGTGTTCGGTCCGACGGCGGACACCGAGATTATCGACCAGATTGGCCGTCCGATCGGCGCAAGCGATACGGATAACGGCGTGACCGTCACGGCGGATGCCATCATTGGCGACAAGTACCATTATGCCATCACCTATTCGATCGTGCGAGACGATGGAGAGGCGTTTGACATCGACCTGAGCAAAACGGTGGGCGACGGTCTGCTGCCGCTGAATTTTGCTGAAGAGGATACCACGCTGATGGGATATTTTGGCGGCACGCATGGTGGATCGTATTTTTACGACGCTGACCCGAACGATCCGTCCATTCAATATGTGGAAACGCGCGAGATCAGCGACGGCGATGTGCATGGCCACACGGTGCAGGCAAAATTCAGCGATCTGTATGTGTTTGACGAGGACATGAACCGCACCGTAATTGCGGAAGGCGATTGGTCGTTTAAGTTCAATCTGGATTTCGAGGATACCTCGATCAATCTACCGGCGGGTCAGACGTTTGACTTGAACGGTATGACTGCAACCATCGACCAAATCACGCTGTCTCCGCTCGCACTGCGCGTGGATTATACGGTGGATAGCGAGGTGCAGTGGGACGAGAACGCGCAGTCAGGCAAACAGAGTGACCATGACAGCGCGCAGATGCAGAAGTATTTTGACGATGTGCAGATCTCGATTAACAAGGCGGATGGAACCAGCCTGGATATGTCCTATGCGGGCGGCAGCATCAAGCCGCAGGGTGGAAAAACTGTTTGCCAGAAGGGTGATATTTTCAGTGAGATTATTCCGCTTGAGAACATCGTTTCTCTGACGATTGGCAGTGTGGAAATTCCTGTTCAGCAGTAAAATCGAAAAAAACAGCGGCATCCGTTATCGGATGCCGCTGCTTTTTCGTTACTATACACGGTGTCCGGAAATGGTAAAATCCGACTGGATTCGATTTACAAATCTTCCAGGCGGTGCTACAATCAAACTAGGAAAACCACTACATGCTGACCTCGGAGGGGATAGAAATGGATATGCTCAAGGATTATCCGCTGCTCCGCACGGATAGTTACGCAAAAATTTTTCTGTACAATACCCACGAAACCGTAGCCTGTGTGCCAAGACATATCATCCGTATGCGCGATAAGGTGCGGCCGGACAAGCTGCAGCAGGCGGTGGAACAGGCGTTGCTGCGCTTCCCGCATATGATGCTCGGTGTGGAGGCGACCGATACCAGCTTCCGCTATCGTCCCAATGTGCTGCCGCCCGTGGTGCTGCCGTTTGACGGCGTGGAAAAACGCTATACCATCGGTTCGCCCGATACGCACGGCTATCTGTTTCTGGTCGGTTATCAGGATAATACAATCACTATGGAATATCAGCATTCAATTTCGGACGGCCGCGGCTTCGAGGAATTCATCCGCTGTGTGTTGTTCCAGTATCTGACGCTGTGCGGCTATCCGGTCGAGAACGACGGATCGGTGCGCGGCATGGATACGCGCTGGTCACCGGAGGAGAGTGCGGATGGTTACCGTCAGCTTGCCGATCAGGAGTTTTCACCCAAGGGTATCTGGAAGAAGCCCGAAGCGTCTCATGCGTGGGATCTGACTGACAAGGGCGATGGTCCCGAGATTGTGACCGACGTTACCTTTCCATTTGAGCAGCTGCACAGCTATAGTAAATCGATTGGCGTCAGCCCGCTGTCCATTGTGGCGCCGCTGCTCATGCGTGCGTTTGACCAAAAATATGGAGAGCCGGACAAGCCGGTCATTTCACAGATCCCGGTCGACTTGCGTCCGCTGCTGCCGTCGGCAACCACACGGTACTTTATCTGCTTTATCGACCTTCCGTACTTGCCGGAGTACCGCGATTTGCCGCTGCCCGAGGTGTTCCGCAAAACCAAGGAGTTCTTAAACAGCCAGATGGAGCGCGAACAGCTGCTCTATCGCGCGAAAGCAGCGTCCGACCGATGCAGCGAGCTGCACGAGGCGAATATGCCTCTGGCGGAAAAAATGAAGGAAGGACAGAAGATGTGCCGCGACTTTGTGCTGGAGGACAGCTTCCTTATCACTAACGTCGGCCGATTCAAGATGCCGGAAAGCTGTATGCCGTACATATTGGATTATGGCGCAGTGCTGCCATGCGCGGTGCAGCCGTTTGCAATGCTGGTGTCGTCTTTCGGCAGCCGTATGAAGCTGTCGGTCGCCCAGCGTGACCACGATATGCAGGTGGTGGACAGTCTGGTGGAAGGGCTGCATGAGATTGGCGTGGATGCTGAGAAAGTGCACTATCCCTTCCGTGTGACCAAGTACAATGGTCTGGCATGCGGACAAATGAAGTAAACCCAAAGAGGGCTTCTTGACAAGCCCTCTTTTTCTTTTTTTAAAGGATTAGCAAAAGCTAACCGAAAAACTTTCCTTTTTGCGGAAAACGTGGTATACTATCTTCATCTGGAATTAAAATTCAAAATGAGGCGAAACAAATGACGAAAATTGATATTATTTCGGGATTTCTGGGCGCCGGCAAGACCACGCTGATTAAGCGGCTGCTGGCGGACGCTCTCAAGGGCGAGCAGGTCGTGCTGATTGAAAACGAATTCGGTGAAATCGGCATTGACGGCGGATTCCTCAAGGATTCCGGCATCGTGGTAAATGAAATGAACGCGGGTTGCATCTGCTGTTCGCTCGTGGGCGATTTTGGCAAGGCGTTGCACGACGTAGTCGAGCAGTACCACCCCGACCGCATTCTGATTGAGCCATCCGGTGTGGGCAAGCTGTCCGACGTCATCGGCGCGGTACAGAACGCGCATCTGGATGTGCAGCTCAATTCGTTCGTGACGGTAGTTGACGCGCTCAAGGCCAAGATGTATCTGAAGAACTTCGGTGAGTTCTTTGAGAACCAGGTGGCGCACGCAGGCGCTATCCTGCTGTCCCGCACGGCGGAATGCCCGGCAAAGCGGCTGGACGAGGTGGTTGGCTTGCTGCGTGGATTGAACGCGCATGCGCGCATCGTGACCACGCCGTGGAAGGAACTGACCGGTATGCAGCTGCTTCAGACGATGGAGGGCAGCCGCGATTTGGTACAGGAGGTGCTCGACGAAATCGCACACGAGCCGCATGAGCATCATCACCACCATGATCACGATCATCATCACGAGCATGAGCATGAGCATGAGCATGAGCACCATCATGACCACGACCACGAGCATGACCACGACCACGAACATCATCATGACCATGGCCCGGACTGCACCTGCGGCTGCCATGACCACGATCACGAGCATCATCACCACGACCACGATCACTGTGGCTGCGGTCATGACCATGATGCGGATGAAGTGTTCACCTCTTGGGGTGTAGAGACACCGCACAAGTACACCGAGGAGGAGCTGAACCGCGCGCTCACCGCACTGGGCGACCCGTCGCTCGGCACGGTGCTGCGCGCGAAGGGCATTGTACCCGCAGCGGATGGCGGCGAGTGGCTGCACTTTGACTATGTGCCCGGCGCACCCGAAATTCGCCGCGGTGCGGCCGATTATACCGGCCGTCTGTGCGTCATCGGCGCGGAACTGGACGAAGAGCGCATTGCCGGCCTGTTCGGTGTTGCCTAAAGGAGGAAAACGGTATGCCAAATAGGGAACCGATTCCGGTTTATGTGTTTACCGGCTTTCTGGAAAGCGGCAAGACACAGTTTATCAAGGAAATCCTTGCCGACCCGAATTTTACGGAAAACGAGCGCACCGCACTTTTGATGTGCGAAGAGGGCATCGAGGAATATGACGAACGTGAGCTGCTGCATTTTGGGACGGCGCTTGTGCCGATCGAGTCAGCTTCCGACCTGACGCCCAACCGGCTCAAGCGGGTGGAGCAGAAGTTCGATCCGGACCGCATCATCGTGGAATACAACGGTATGTGGAAGCTGGACGATTTGCTGGCCGCGTTCCCCTCGCGGTGGGAGCTGTACCAGATTGTTACGACCGTGGATGCGTCCACCTTCGAACTGTATTCCAACAATATGGGGCCGATGATGTTCGAACATATCACGACCGCCGATTTGGTGGTGTTCAACCGCTGTACGGATGCGCTCAAAGAGATGCTTTACAAAAAGAATATTCGCGCGATGAACCCGCGCGCGACCATCTATCTGGATGATGTAGATGGCAATTCGGAGGATTATGCGCGCAATATGCCGCTGCCGTTCGATGTGGATGCAGATATCATCGACATCGCGCCCGCAGATTATGGCTTATGGTATATCGACGCGATGGGTGACCCGAACAAGTACGACGGCAAGACCGTGCGGTTTCTGGCGCAGGTCTATGTCGGCAACAACGTGCCGGCCGGCTCGTTTGTGCCGGGACGCTTTGGCATGGTCTGCTGCGCGGAGGACATCAGCTTTCTGGGTTTTCTTTGCCGCTGGCCGGGGGCAAAGGACCTCAAACAGCGCGACTGGGTGCGCGTGACCGCGTCCATCACGGTCGAGACGCTGCCGCAATACCGCGGCGAAGGCCCTGTACTGCATGCTTCCGAGGTGATTCCGGCAGAAAAGCCGGAGGAAGAACTGGTATATTTTAATTAAGTCGTTAGAAGCGTACAGCTTCCAACGAGGCAGTCGTCCCGCACTGTGTGCGGACACAGCTGGAGCGAAAAAGTTCCGACGAGCAAAACTTTTTCCCGCCCTTGGAGCAAACGGCAGGCGCATGTCCTGCCATTTACTGAAAACAGACCGCCTAAAGCGGCCTGGTTTCTATTTTATGCGCGCTGTCGCGCGAAATCCGTTGTGGCATAGAAAAATCCCCTCAGGCAATGCCTGAGGGGATTCATTATGCGTTTTTTGCTTATGTAAGGAAGGATTACTCCTCAACCTTTACGTAAACACCGCCGTTGCGGCAGGACTCGGTTGCAGCCTTGGCCATGAGAACCGGACGCAGACCGTCAATCGCGCCAACCGGAACCGGCTTGTCATTGTTGATTGCATCAACAAACGCGATAACCTGCTCGATAAACGCCTGATTGTAACGCTCGAGGAAGAACCACAGCGGCTTCTCGGAATGAGCGCCATCCTTGGTCATAACGGTCGTGGTGTTGATAAGGTCGTTGGCATCGGAAGCCATGCCCTTGGAGCCAAACGCCTCAACGCGCTGGTCATAGCCGTAAACAGCCTGACGGGAGTTGTTGATGACCGCGATGCAGCCGTTTGCCATCTTCATGGTGACAACAGCGGTGTCAACGTCCGGAATACCGGACTCTTCCTGCAGGTTCGGGTTGACCAGGCAGGAGCCGACAGCGGAGATCTCAACTGCCTCGGAACCGGTGACGTAGCGCACCATGTCGAAGTCGTGGATCATCATGTCGTAGAAGATACCGCCGGAAACCGCAACATAGGATGCCGGGGGCGGCTCCGGGTCACGGGAAGAAACGATAACAATGTGCGGATCGCCGATCGTGCCGTCCTTGACAGCGTCAGCGACTGCCTTGTGGTTGTGGTCGAAGCGGCGGTTGAAGCCAACCTGGAACTTAACGCCCTTTTCTTCAACCAGTGCGAGCAGCTTCTTGATCTTCTCAATATCATAGTCGATCGGCTTCTCGCAGAATACGTGCTTGCCGGCGTTAACAGCCGCCATGGAAACGTCGCAGTGCGTGTCGGTGGACGAGCAAACGAACACAACGTCTACTTCGGGATTGTTGATAACGTCCATGAAGTCTGTGGAAACGTTGGTGATCTTGCGCTCTGCCAGCCACTCGCGTGCGCCGGACTTATCCAGCATCGGATCTGCCGCAGCTACGACCTGCACGCCCGGTACGCTGTTAATCAGGTTATTGATGTGCAGCTTGCCGATACGGCCGCAGCCAACTACGCCGATTTTCAAAATGCCCATTTCAAATCTCTCCTTTTACATAAGGTGATTTTATTATAGACCACTTGAGAAGGAGCATCAAGAGCATGGCCGGAATTTCGGCGCACCGCCCAATTTTGAAAAGCATGATTGGTGAAAAATGGCGGCGCAGAACCGCTGTAAAGCGTGCAAAAAGCCTGTGCATTGTGCGTAAAAGAAAAATGCACGGAAAAGGGCGTTTTACGGGGAAAGTGTGCAAAATGCACAGAATTGCTTGTGCCATGCAAGCTACTGTGATAAAATGGCTATATATTGCAGACAGCCCGCTGCAATAGCACAGGTAAAGGGGAATCAATTGATGAAGGTAACTGCACAGTGGATAGCGGAGCAATGCGGCGTTTCACGCGGCACGGTTGATCGGGTGGTAAACGGACGCCCGAACGTGGCGCCTGAGGTGCGTGAGCGTGTGCAGAAAATGATTAACGAATACGGCTATAAAACACCGGCGCAGCGGCAGGCAGCGCGGGTGGGACGGGGTGCTTACCGGATTGGCGTGATTTTGCCGAGCTGGGACGCCTTTTTCATTCGCCGTATGCGGGAGGGTATCCGCGTGGCGGTGCATAACCGTGGTTTGAATGACGTAAATGTATTGGTGGAGGAACTGAAAAACCGCTCCCATCGCTCGTATTTCGAGGCGATCGAGCGGCTGGAGGGACGCGGGATTGACGGCCTTATCCTGACCGCGCCGGATACGCTCGCGATGAGCGAGGGAATTGACCGGCTGGTGACGGCGGGGATTCAGGTTGTTACCTGTGATTCTGACGTGCGTCAAAGCCGCCGTTTGTATCATATCGGACAGGATATGGTCAAATCCGGACGGGTGGCCGCGGGCCTGCTCGCGCCGTACATATCGGGTGCAGAGGTGCTGGTGGTGACGGGAAACCGTGAGTTTACCGCCCATGGATTGCGCGTGCGCGGCTTTCTGGACCGAATTTACGAGATTTTCGGCGGCAATGTCAATGCGCACGTGATTGAAAGCGTAGAACAGTATGAACTGACCTACGACGGTGTTTTGCAGAATCTGCGGCAAAATCCGCGTCTGCGCGGCATTTATATGGCAAATGAATCCGTCCGCGGCTGCATGGATGCACTCGAGCGCGCCAAGCCCGCGCGCCGTGTGCATGTGGTTTGTCACGATCTGACACCTCACGCACGGCAGTATCTGGAGGATGGACGGCTGGATTTTATCATTGATCAGGATTTTTCCGCGCAGACGACGCGAGCGATCGAGGTGCTGGCCCATACGCTGCGCACGGGGGAGCTGCCGCGGCAGGAGATTGAATATATCCATACGAGTATTATCACGAGGGAATTGCTCTGAACAGCGGGAGGAGACGACGACAGAACAGATGAAACGGATACGAACAGGCGCTTTGTTGGCCGGAGCGCTCTGTGTGCTGACGGTTGTGCCGGCCGGCGCGGTGAGTGTGCTGGATGTGGCAGGGGCAGGCATGTGGGCGACGGTTTCCGTGGCGCAGGATGCGCTTGGGCGCGACGGCGTGAATGCCGCGCCGCCGGTGCAAGATGAACAGTCGATCGGCTTTGTTGGGCTGGAAAAAACCGTCCGAGCAAACAATCAGACCATTCAAGGCTTTCAGAAAACGCTGGCGAGCATTCAGAATACCAACCTGGACGCGCAGTTTCTTGTGCAGGAGATGCAGTATCAAGCGCAGTACAAGCAGTATAAAGCGGAATACGATGCTTACAACGACTTTATCACGGCGCTGGGTCAGTCGCAGGACGCGGTCGCGCAGGCGCAGATTGCAATGGCAACCAAACTGCGAGATCTGGCGGCAGCCGGGATGGATACCATGAAACGGACGATTGACGGGCTGGATGAAGCGCAGGAAGAGGCCGAGGATCAGCTCGAAGACACCTATACCACCACGAAAAAACAGTTGGACAACACGGCAAACCAGATTGTCGTAGGTGCGCAGACCGCGTACATCGGCATCATCACCACGCAGGAGGGTATCGCAACGCTCGACCGGAACTTGGCGGCGCTCGACCGTCAGATTGCGGTGGTGGAGAAGCAGGTGGAGATAGGGATGGCCTCTCAGCTGACGCTGGATAACCTGCGCCAGACGCGCCGCACGACGGCGGCGCAGCGCGAAACACTCACACTGATGCAGACGACAACGGAAAACCAGCTGTCGCTGCTGTGCGGCAATACGGCTGCAACTACGGTCAAGCCGACTACGCTGCCGACCGTGACGGATGCGCAGCTGTCGGACATGAATTACGAAGAGGACCTGAAGGAAGCGCTGGACAACAGCTATTCCATCTGGTCGGCGCAGGATGCGGCGCGCGAGGCATCGAATCAGTATGAGGACGGGGAATCGTCCACCGTGGACGCCTATGAGGCGGCGAAACTCAATCTGGATTATGCCAAGGAGAGCGCCGAAAACACCTTCCGGCAGCTTTATCTGGATGTGCAGGACAAAAAACGTCTGCTGGACGAAGCAAAAGCCGCATATGATACCGAAAAGAAGAATTTCGATGTGGATGCGCTGCAATATGAGCGCGGTATGATCTCCCAGCTCGATTATTTGACGGCGCAGGACGATCTGGCCGCCAAACAGGATGCGGTCAACACGGCCGAGCATGACCTGTTTACGGCATACAATACCTACGATTGGGCCAAGCGAGGCTATATGGCAGGCGGCGCGATGTGACGGCAAATCGGAAAAGCGAGCGACGGAGGACACAGATGAAGAGCAAACGTATTTTGGCTGCTGTGATGGCGGCGGCGCTGCTGTTTGGCGCGGGCTGCGGCAAGGAGCAGGAGCAGACGGAAGAGGCGCCAACCGGGACCGCGGTGGAAGTGATGACGGTTGCGTCCGGCCCGATGAATGCGGAGTATTCCGTGACGGGCAAGGTGGTTGCGGTCAATGAAGTGCAGGTGTTCCCGCTTTTGGCGGGACAGGTGCTGACACTGCCAATCAAGGAAGGCGATAAGGTCACTAAGGGACAGGTGCTGTTTACCGTGGACACTTCGACGGTCACCTCCACGCTGGGCGCATTGCAGCAGTCGTACAGCGCCACCAAGGCCGCGACCGATGGCGCTATTTCGTCCGCGCAGCTCGGCGTACAGCAGGCGCAGATCGGTGTGGATCAGGCACAGCAGACATTGGATAACACCAAGGCATTGTATGAAGTCGGCGCAGCAGCCGCGCAGGATGTAACGCGCGCGGAGCAGGCGCTTGAGCAGGCGCAAGGTGCGCTGCAGCAGGCGCAGGCGGGCGTGTCGCAGGCGCAGGCGCAGCAATCCGCGTCTCTTGCGCAGATTCAGGCGTCAATGGACCAGATTACGACGCAGGCGGCGCTCGGCACGGTCAAAGCACCCTGCGCGGGTACCGTGACGGCGGTCAATGTGGTGCGCGGCGGCATGGCCTCTTCCGCGCAGCCCGGCGTGGTCATCGCGGAGGATGGCAAGGTGGAGGTTACCGCTTCGGTAGCGGAGGACGTATTTACCAACATCCATGAGGGCGACAGTGCGGGGATTGTGATTTCGGTGCTGTCGGATGACATGCTGCAGGGAACAATCGGTTCGCTGCCCGCAGCGGCCAATGCGCAGACCAATCTGTATGACATTCCGGTTGCACTGCCCGCAGGCACAGCGCCTCCCATCGGTGCGTTTGCGACCGTTACGTTTTACACGGCCCGCCGCAGCGATGCGCTGTCCGTGCCGACCGAGGCAATTCTGACCGGAACGGGCGACGAGCGGTACGTGTTTGTGGTTGACGATTTCGGAGAGGGCGATACCGCCACACGCGTGGTGGTGCAGACCGGTCTGGTCAGCAAAACGGATACCGAGATTGTGTCCGGCCTTGCCGAGGGTGACCGGGTAGTCGTCAAGGGGCAGTCCTACCTGGCGGACGGCGCGGTGGTGCGCGTGGTGTCCGGCGAGGATGATGCATCCGAGGGTGACACCGCAGCGGGCGTCACCAACGACACCGCGGATGCCGCAGCGGACGGGGAGGGCTGACACCCCTATGAAAATTGCGGAGAATTGTATCAAACACAACGTCATGACCATTCTGGCGTACATATTAGTCGTTGTGTTTGGTTTTTATTGCTTTCAATCCCTGCCGCTGGCACTTATGCCGGATATGGAGCTGCCGGTGGCGATTGTATATTCGACCTATGCGGGCGCGGGACCGGAGGATATCGAGCAGCAGGTGACAAGACCGCTTGAGTCCGCCTGTGCGGGCCTTGCAGGGTTGGAGACGCTCAGCTCGACCTCGGCGGAAAATATGTCCATGGTCATTGTGCAGTTTGCCTATGGCACCAATCTGGATAAGGCGATGACCGATATGCGCGACAAGGTCGATCAGGCAAAAGCCCTGTTGCCGGAGGACGCGACCGACCCGACCGTCATGTCGATTGACATCGACTCCATGCCGGTTATCATGGTTGCGCTGCGCGGCAACGATTTGGCAAGCCTGCAGTCGATGGCGGAGGACGAGATAGCGCCCGCGCTCGAACGTCTGGACGGCGTAGCTTCGGTGGATATTTCGGGCGGCTACGAAAATGAGGTCGCGGTCAAGACCGATGCGGCGCGCCTAAAGGGCTATAACTTGACGGTCAGCTCAGTAGCGCAGCAGCTGGGCGCGGACAATATGGCCGTGCCGGGCGGCGAGCTGGACAGCGGCTCACAGACCTTGTCTGTGCGCACGGACGGCGAATATCAGTCGATTGAGGACGTGAAAAACGCTCTGATCTCGCTGCCGGCGGGCGGCACGGTGCGTTTGAACCAGATCGCGGACGTTTCCTTGCAGCCCAAGGACCGCGATGCGCTGGCCAAGGTTAACGGCGAGGAATGCCTGATGCTGTCGGTCAACAAGCAGTCCGGATCGAACACGGTCGAGATTGCCGAGCGCGCAAAGGCGCAGCTGGACAGCCTTATTGAGAATAACGGCGCGTTGGAGTGGGATTTGGTCATGGACCAGTCCGACTACATCAACATGACGGTGGACAACGCGATGAGCAACATCTGGATGGGCGTGTTGTTCGCGGCGATTGTGCTGCTGGTGTTTCTGCGCGACTTCGGCGCGACGCTGGCAATTTCCATCGCCATGCCCTGCTGCATTCTGTTTACCTTCCTGCTGATGTTCGCACTGGACATCACCCTCAATATCATGTCGCTGGGCGGTATTGCGCTGGGCGTCGGTATGATTGTGGATAACTCCATCGTGGTGCTGGAAAACGTGTTCCACTACCGTGCGGACGGTTACGACCGCTGGGATTCCTGTGTCAAGGGTACACATGAGGTAGTGCTGTCGGTTACGGCTTCCACCCTGACCACCATCGCCGTTTTCCTGCCGATTGGTCTGTCCGGCGGCCTGACCGGTATGATGTTCAAAGAGTTCTGTATCACGATTGTGGCGCTGCTGGCTTCGTCGCTGCTGATTTCGCTGACGCTTGTGCCGCTGCTGTGCTACATTCTGCTCGATCGCGGCGGCGTGCATCGTCTGTCTGCTGCGGCGCCGGGCCTGCGTGATCAGGTTATCGCGGATAAGCCGGCGATACGGTTGTATAAAAAAGTGCTCAAGCTGTTTATCACGCGCCGCTGGATCGGCATTGCGGTGACCGTATGTATCTGTGTGGTTTCTGTTGTCAGCATTGTGGCGGCCGGCGCGGAGCTGATTCCCGAGATGGATCAGGGACAGGTGGATGTTTCGGTCAGCATGCCCAGCGGATCGACGATGGAGGAAACGGCTGCCATTCAAGACCGCATTGTAACAATTGCGGAGCAGACTGTGCCCGAAATCGATTTGATTTATTACAGCACGGGCAGCTCAACCTCGATTATGTCCAGTGCATCCGGGGCGAGTGTGACGATTATGCTCAAGCCGGTCGAGGAGCGCGACCGTTCGGCCGCGCAGATTGCCGCGCAGCTGCGCCGCGATTTGGCGGATATCGCAGGTTGTGAGATCACTGTGTCGGATGCCGGCATGATGGTGATGGACAGCGGTTCGGATATCAGCGTGCAGCTGTCCGGTAAGGATTATGATGAACTGGCAAAAACGGCGGAGGATCTGGCGCGTAAAATCGAAGCGCTGCCGGATGCGGTCAATGTCGAGTCCTCTGCGGGCGATCAGGTGCCGCGTGTGGCCATCAAGGTCAACCGAGAAAATGCATCCCGCTTCGGCCTGACAGCCGCTTCCATCGGTTCGCTGGTACGCGGCGAACTGACCGGATCGGTGGCAACCACGCTGCGCATGAGCGGCGAGGAATACGATGTGACGATATCGGGCGATGAAACGCTCACACAGGATATGGATGCGCTCAAATCCCTGCAGCTGCCCGCGCCCACCGGCGGCACGGTGCCGCTGTCCATGGTTGCGGATGTGTATACCGAGCTGTCGCCGCAGTCGATTTCGTGTATCAATCAGTACGAAACGGTTACCATTACGGGCGAGACGGAGTCGGGCGACAGCGTGAACATTATGCAGCAGGTAAACGACCTGATTGCAAACTATCAGATGCCAGAAGGCATCGAAGTCGAAAACGGCGACACGTCGGCTTCCAGCATTGAGGAGACGACCCGGTCGCTGATGACCGCGCTGATGGTGGCGATTTTGCTGGTGTATTTCATTCTGGCCAGCCAGTTCAATTCGTTTGTGCTGCCGGTGGCCATCATGCTGATTCTGCCGATTGGTCTGCTTGGTTCGCTGATGATGCTGTGGCCGACCGGAAACAAGGTGTCCATGGTGGCGCTGCTGGCGGTTATCATTCTGGCTGGTACGGTGGTCAACTCGTCGATTGTTCTGATTGACTATATTCTGCAGCGCCGTGAGCGAGGTGAGGATAAGCAGACGGCCATCCTCAATGCCTGCCCACGCCGTGTGCGGCCTGTGCTGATGACCGCGCTGACGACCATTCTCGGTCTGGTGCCGATGGTGTTCTCCGGCGGCGAAGGCTCGGAAATGATGAAGCCGATGGGCGTGGTAATGATGACCGGCATGGTAATTTCCACGGTGGCGACGCTGTTTATCACACCCGTGTATTATTCGTTGACCGACGGTTTGACCGAACGCGTGAAAAAACGCTTCCAACGCCCGAAAAAAGAACGGCATTGGCTGAAAAAGTTGAAAAAGCACGGGGAATGACGGAAATTTAAGATAAGTGACCGTTGCAATTTTGCATCGGATACGGTATGATTAAGGCGGCACCGCAGGGAGCGGTGCCGCCTGATTTGTAGAGGAAGAGAAGAAAGAAGGAGGCGGGCAGAATGAAACGATCGATTGCCATGGTGTCGCTCAGCATCCTGCTTTTGTCCGGGTGTACACAGCAGGCCGATGTGATGGAACCGACGGCGGAGGAGGCTGCCAAGGTCAATCCGCAGACGCAGGCGCTGGAGGCGGCGACGCAGGCGGGATTAATCAGTGAAGATGTGGCAGTCGGGCTGAGTGAACAGGAAGCGCTGCAGCAGGTTGCCGGGGCGGTGGATGAGGCACAGTATGACGTGGAGGCGACGGAGGAGACGCTTTCCGTCGGCGCGGATGCAGCATCGGCACGCGAATACTATGTGTTCGTCGTTAGCGATACCACCGGCCGGACGGTCGGCAAGGTGGCGGTGGACCGGGAGACCGGCGAGAAATACAACTATCTGGGGGACGGCGTGTTGGATGATTACGCCACCTTCCCTCTGTATGACGCGGAGGCCGAGCAGCACAAGGGGTGGCCGGGCAGCTATGTCAGTCCGGCGGGCGTGACGCTGACCATCACGCAGGAGGAGGAAACCGGAATTGTGTATTGCTTTTCGGACGGTACGGAAGGCACGGCAGCGGTTAACGGTGAGACGGCCAAATCCGCAGACGAGCAAATGAATTTCCTGCTCGCGGACGGGATTGTAACGGTCGCCGGCGGCGGACTGACGGGCAATTATATCGCTCAGTGAGGAAAAAAGGGAGATACAGTGCGTATGCAGCGGAAAGGCTTTGCATTTTTGCTTTTTGGTATCCTGCTGGTGCTGATGGAATATTCCGATCCGTGGATACCGATTATTGAGGACGTGCCATGGAGCCTGTTGGGGTTGGTGGCTGGTATCATAGGTTTGATACTGGTGCTCAATGGTGGAAAAGACGAATAACAGCCGCACATAAAGAGCCGCGGGGCGTTCGCCCCGCGGCTCTTTTCATAACTGATTTTTTATTCGACTTCGCTTTCGCCCAACAGTTCGAGCACATCAACCGGGGTGCCTGCACGGGCGGCTTCCACATGCAGATGTGGGCCGAGCGCCGCTTCCGCATCGATGGTCTCTGCAACCGTGCCAAGTGCTTCGCCTGCGGCAACGGCCTGTCCTTCTGCGACGCGCACATCGGTCACGCCGCAGTAGGTCGAGGTCAGGTCGGCATCATGCGAAAGCGTGACGCACGTGCCGTACAGACCGTCTTCGACCACCTTTTGCACTGTGCCGTCGGTCAGCGCCATGACGGTTTCTCCGGCTTCGGCGGCAAAATCCGTGCCGGTGTGCACGCGCCAGTCGCCAAAGGTCGGCTGGAACAGCAGTTCATCGCCGGAAAACGGCGTGATGACTGCGCCGGAAACCGGGCGCACATAAACCGGTGCGGATACCGTTTCAACCGGTACGGGAGCGGGTTCTGCAGTTTCGGCAGCAGTATCCTCGCTTTCTTCGGGCTGTGCTTGCTCGTCCTCATCCGTTGTCGTTGTCTCGTCTGCCTCGCCGCTCTCCTCGGACAGCACCGGCGTGTCTTCGCTCAGGTCGGGCAGTGTTTCCGCGGGCGTGACGATGGGCAGGCTGGCCTGCGTTTCATCGTCTGCGGGCGCGGTGGCGTCCGACCAGAGCACCCACGCGGATGCCGCGATAATCAGGGCGCAGACGGTCAGAATGGTGTAGAAGCCGCGGGTCGAAAGGACTGCGGTATGTTTGGAATGATATTGTTTCATATCCCTTTACCTCCGTTTTCCTCAGTATGACCGCGGAGGAAAAGGTTTATACATTGCTAAGCACGGTATCCGGATAATAATGCGATAAAATTTCTGTGTAATCTGCGCCTTGCTCGGCCATGTACTTGGCACCGTACTGCGACAGGCCCACGCCGTGGCCGTAGCCGATGGTATGGAAGGTGATGCTGTCATCCGTAGTGGTGATGGTGAAGTTGGTCGATTGCAGGCCGAACAGTTCGCGTACGGCCGACCCTTCCACGGTCACGCCGCCGAGCTGTACCGTGATGATACCGCCCGCATCCGAGCGGACAGACGCTTTAAACCAGTCGTTTGGCGGACCGGATACATCCGCCGAAGGAAATGCTTCCGCCACTTTCTCCCGAAATTCCGTCGCGGAAACGGTCACCGCCGCTTCATAGTCACTGTATGCCGTGCCGCCCGGACTGACCACGCTTTGCAGATAGGGCACATCCTCGCCCCATACGTCGCGCGCGGCTTCGGTGCGCGGTCCGCTGACACAGTGGAACACAGCCGCAATTGGTGCGCCGTCATAGGTCAGGATTTCTCCCTCGGTGTCCTGCACGGCCTGTTGTACGCGCGACAGGTCGCTGCCGGACGCGGTTTCCACCGCAATATCACGGTAAGCGGCACAGTGATGGTAGTCGTCACAGACATCGGCATCGGGATGCGCTGCGGGACGGCCTGCTGCCATTTTATAGACCGCATAAGTACGCGCCGCAACTGCCTGTGCCCGAATTGCTTCGAGCGGAAAGTCGTTGGGAATCTCGGCTGCGACCACACCGGCGACATAGTCCTCCAGCGGCAGCTGGGTAGGCTGGTTGTCAATCAAAACCGTGACGGTGGAGTAATCGCCTGTCGGCGCGGTTTCCGTTGCAGTCGGTACGGAAGCGGATGTTGTTTCGCTGTTTTTCGGCTCACCGTCATAAAGCAGAAGAGCGGGCGCCAGATATAACGCCAAAACCAGCCCGCATCCGGTGAGCAGCAGTTTACGCATGTCCGAAGCCTCCTTTCTCTGATAGTATATGCGGGTTAAAAATTTGATAGCACACCAAATGTAGGCGGATGTTGACAAGCCTTCCAATATATTGTATTATAAAAACAAGAAATACGAACAAACGTTCGATAAAAACAAGGAGGAAGAAAATGCAGCTGCAAGAAATGGCAAGGGAGTACCGGTCCAACACAGCGCTTCTGGAGCTGCGAGTGAAACAATTGCAAACGGCGCGGCGCCGTGCGGGACAGAGCGAGGTGAAATATCGACTGAAACAGCGCATCAATTGTCTGCAGGTCATGATCAACGAAAACCGCAAAACGGCTTTTGTGTTGGAGCATTATTACGACAGAGGAGGAGATGCACATGAAAACAGAAAGGCTGTCTAAGCAGACGGCGGATTACGCAGCATATGAGCGGTATGTCGCGGAGATAGGCGAGGATGACAGCGCGTTTCGCGCAAAATTCCGCGAGGCATTCTTTCATGCACTACAGGAGCAGCTGACCGCGCGGCAGTATCAAGTGCTGTGGCTGAGCGAAGTCGAAGGACTTTCCGGCAAGGAGATCTCCTACCGGTTGGGCATCAGCCAATCGGCGGTATCGCGCCATCTGACGCGCGGGAAAAAGCGTTTGCGGGTGCTGTTGTCCTATAATCTGGAGTTGCGGAACAATGCACTTGCATAAACACAGCGGTTTGCCGATGCTGTACGGAAAACAGTATGCATCGAATGAAAATAAAAAAACGCCTCCGGCGACAAAATGCCCCGGAGGCGCGGTGACAGGCAAAAAAAGAACGCGACATCAGGCCGCGCTATTGCACCGCCCCGTCGCGTGTCTTTAGCAATAAATAAAAACGGTTTCGAGCGAAGGTTGTCCAGCTGTCCACCGAGGATGCTAGAATTATAGCACCGGCAGAATGGCAAGACAAGGTTAAAATCTGACAAAATCTTGTTTACAATTTATTCATAATTGTACAATTCGACAAAACGGCAAAAGAAAAGTACAAAAATGCGGCAAAGTAAATAAAAAATAAGAAATTGCTTTACAAATTCGTGCGGACATGGTATCATATATTGTACTTTCGCCCCGCGCTTAGCTGCCGGAGTTCCGGGCATGTCCCTACCGTGCCCATTTCACCAGCCGCAGCCCAGCCTGTGGGTAAGTAAAAAAATTATTTGAAAGGTGAAACGCAACATGATCCGTAAGGAAGAAAAGACTGCCGTTATCGAGGCAAACCGCACTCACGCAACCGACACCGGTTCTCCGGAGGTTCAGGTAGCCATCCTGACCGCGCGCATTCAGGAGCTGACCGAGCACCTGAAGGTTCACAAGAAGGATAACCACTCCCGCCGCGGCCTGCTCAAGATGGTCGGCCAGCGCCGTTCCATGCTGGCTTACCTGCAGAAGAAGGACATCAACCGCTATCGTGCGCTGATTGCCAAGCTCGGCATCCGTAAGTAAGAAGAACAAGCAAATAGGGGAGCAGTCTGCTCCCCTGTTTCTGTTTTCAAAAGGAAGGCGGCAAAACCGCTTTTTAGCAGTTGAAGCAGAGCCGGAGCCGGGTTTTCCGTGTTTGCTTCAAGTGCTAAAAAAGGGATGTGCCGCCCTCCGCAACACAAAAAAGGAGGAAAAAACATGGCAAACATCAACCACTTTGACTTCAAAAACTATCGCGTTTTTGAAACCGAGATCGCCGGCCGCAAGCTGACGGTCGAAACCGGCAAGATGGCACAGCTGGCCAACGGTTCCTGTCTGGTGCGCTACGGCGACACCGCCGTGCTGGTCACCGCGACCGCATCGGCCAAGCCGCGCGACGGCATCGACTTTTTCCCGCTCTCGGTTGATTTTGAGGAGCGCCTGTACGCAGTAGGCCGCATTCCGGGCAGCTTTATGCGCCGCGAGGGCCGTCCGAGCGAGCGCGCGATTCTGGCATCTCGCCAGATTGACCGCCCGATGCGTCCGCTGTTCCCGAAGGACCTGCGCAATGACGTGTCTATCGTCTGCACGGTGCTGGAAAACGATTACGATAACTCCCCCGAGGTGGTGGGCCTGTTGGGCGCATCCATCGCGGTTTCGATTTCGGACATCCCGTTTGACTACGTTGTTGCGGGCTGCCAGGTCGGCATCATCGATGGCAAGACCGTCATCAACCCGACGAGCGAGCAGCGTAAGCAGTCCGAAATGGACGTTACCCTGTGCGCAACCAAGGACAAGATCGTCATGATTGAGGCGGGCGCGAAGGAAGTGCCCGAGGACGATATGTTCAACGCATTGATGGAAGCGCATGAGGAGCTCAAGAAGATCTGCGCGTTCATTCAGGGCATCAAGGATGAAATCGGCAAGCCGAAGTTTGAGTACGAGCATCACGACATCGACCACGACCTGTTCGACAAGCTCGAGGCAGAGTGCAACGACAAGTTCGAGGTTGCAATGGATACCGATGACAAGACCGTCCGCGATGCGGGCGTGCGCGAAATTGTCGATGCGTTTGAGGCTACTCTGTCCGATGAATACAAGGAAGAGCACGGCGCGAACCTCGCTGAGTGTGTGGACAAGCTGGAAAAGAAGATTGTGCGCCGCTGGCTGGCAAACGGCAAGCGTGTCGACGGCCGCGGCATGGAGGAAGTCCGCCCGCTGGCAGCCGAGGTGCATGTGCTGCCGCGTGTGCATGGTTCGGGTATGTTCACCCGTGGCCAGACGCAGGTGTTGACGCTCTGCACGCTGGGCACGCTGGGCGATGCGCAGGAGCTTGATACCATCTTTGAAGAGACCGAAAAGCGCTATATCCACCATTACAACTTCCCGTCCTTCTCGGTCGGTGAAACCCGCCCGTCCCGCAGCCCTGGCCGTCGTGAGATTGGTCACGGTGCGCTGGCTGAGCGCGCGCTGCTGCCGGTTATCCCGCCCGTCAGCGAGTTCCCCTATGCGCTGCGTCTGGTTTCTGAGGTTATTTCCTCCAATGGCTCGACCTCGCAGGGTTCGGTCTGCGGCTCTACCCTCGCGCTGATGGACGCCGGTGTGCCGATCAAGGCGCCGGTTGCGGGTATTTCCTGCGGTCTTATCACCGACGGCGGTCAAGAGACCACCTTCACCGATATTCAGGGCGTAGAGGACTTCTATGGCGACATGGACTTCAAGGTTGCCGGCACCAAGAAGGGTATTACGGCCATTCAGGTTGATATCAAGGTCGACGGCCTGACCCCGAACATCATCAAGCAGGCGTTTGAGAAGTGCCGCGTGGCCCGTTACGGCATTCTGGACGAAATTATGCTCAAGGCCATCCCGGCGCCGCGTGAGGATGTGTCCGAGTGGGCACCCAAGATGACCACCATGCACATCCATCCGGATAAGATCCGTGAGGTTATCGGTAAGGGCGGCAGCGTGATCCAGAACATCGTAGCTGAGTCCGGCGCGAAGGTTGATATCGAGGATGACGGCACGGTCACCATCGCAGCGGTCAAGGCTACCGATGCGGACAAGGCCAAGAAGATGATCGAAGCGATCGTCAAGGAGCCGGAGCCGGGCGAAATCTACTACGGCAAGGTCGTGCGCCTGATGAACTTCGGCGCGTTCGTCAACCTGCTGCCGGGCAAGGACGGCATGGTGCACATCTCCAAGATGGCGGACCACCGCATCGAGAAGGTGGAGGACGCTGTCAAGGAAGGCGATATGGTCTGGGTCAAGGTCATGGAGATCGACGACAAGGGCCGCGTCAACCTGTCCATGAAGGACGTCAAGGAAGAAGAGAAGGTAAAATAATCTCTTTTTGGCAAGTATAACAGAGGGTTTCGGCGCAATTTTTGCACCGAAACCCTTTTCCATTTGCCCCGTATGTACAGCGTGTGTTATAATAAAAAGCAATCCCGATTTGGAAAGGAAATGAACCGATGGCCCAGACCTCCGTATCGCTCCCCGAGGGCGATCTGCGCGTGGCGCGCTGTGATATGCTGGACAAGCTGATTGCCGCTGCGGACGGTGACGCAGCGCTGCTGTATCTTTACGTCCTGCGGTACGGCAGCGCGGACGGCAAAACCGCAGCGCGTGCGCTGCATCTGTCGCAGGAGCGGTATGAGCGCGCAGCGTTCACGCTCAACGGCTTGGTCACGCCCGCTGTGCCGCCGCAGGCGGACAAGCCTTCGGATACGCCGCAATACACGGCGGACGAACTGCGCCGTGCACGGCTGGACGACCACAAGTTTGCGGCGGTTTGCGACAGTGCGGAGAGCGTGCTCGGCCGCACCCTGACCGAGGGACAGCTGCGTTGTCTGCTGACGGCCTACGATCACCTCGGCCTGTCGGCGGGCGCGATTATCGAGCTGCTTTCTTATCTCAAAGGCGAAAAAGGCGTGGTGCGGCTGAGCGACATCCGACGCGAAACCTATCTGTGGGCGGATATGGGCGTGGTTTCCGCACAGCAGGCGCAGCAGTATCTGGCGCGTAAGGCAAACGAAAAGCCGCTGAGTGAGGCGGTTTACAAGGCGCTCGGCGCGGACCCGGCGCAGCCTGCCCCCAAGGAACAGCGTGTGTGCCGCTTTGCACTCGCGCACGGCTTCCCGCCCGAGGCGATTGAGCTGGCGGTCCGTCGCACGGACAAGCAGCAGGGACACAAGAGTCTGGACTACACGCTGGGTATCTTGCGCCGCTGGGACGAGGCGGGTGTACATACGGTAAGTGAAATCACTGCGCTCGAGCCCGAGACGCGGGCGGCGGTCGGCCAGACCCCGGCGCAGCCGACCGATCCCGGCACGCTGGCTGCATGGGAACAGGACTGGGCGGCGCGCGTGCGCAGCCATCGCCGCAAAACGGAGGAATAAGCCATGGGATATGATAGAAAGCTATTGGCGGCGGCGCGGCGTGAGCTGGAACGTGAGCGCACAGCGCGCAGCGAAGAATTTGAGGCGCGCCGACGCGAGGTGTACGCACGAGAACCGCGCATCCGCGCGATCGATCGCACGCTGTCGCAGACGGCAGCGTCGGTTCTGCGCGCGGCGCTCAATACAGGCGGTGATCCGTCGGCCGCGATCGAGCAGCTGCGCGGGCAAAATCTGGCCTTGCAGGCCGAGCGCGCGGAGCTGCTGCGCGGCATGGGGCTGGATGCGGATTATCTGACCGAAAAACCGATGTGCGAAAAGTGCGGCGACACAGGCTATGCAGGCAGTGCGACCTGCGACTGCGTCAAAACGCGGTATGCCGCGTTGCTGCGCGAGCAGCTGTCCGCAGTGCTGCCTATCCGCGACCAGAATTTTGCGCATTTCCGCATGGATTACTATTCCACTCGACCGGACGCGCGTCTGGGTTTATCCCCACGGGAAAATATGGAGTATAATCTGGATGAGTGCAAGACATATGCCGAAAAGTTCGGCGCACACTCGCCCAATCTGCTGCTGTATGGCTCGACCGGGTTGGGCAAGACCTTCCTTTCATCCTGCGTTGCCGAGGCGGTCGCCGCGCGCGGGTTTTCAGTGGCATATGATACGGCAATCAATATCGTCGCAGCGTATGAGACAATCAAATTCGGCAACGGCGACGGCGAAGCCGCGGCCGAGCGCGCGGCACGCTATGAGCGCGCCGATCTGCTCATTATAGACGATATGGGCACCGAAATGGGTACGGCGTTCACGGTGTCTGCTTTGTACAACCTTATCAACAACCGCTTGATGGCAGGGCGGCCGATGATTGTCAACACCAATTTGCCGCCGGAGGCGCTGGCGGAAAAATATTCGCCCGCCGTGGCGTCTCGTCTGCTGGGCGAGTTTGTGTCGCTGCGCTTTTTCGGGGACGATATCCGCCTGATGAAAAAGCAAAAGAAAATGTAAACAATTCTTTCACAGCACGTTCAAAGTTTATTCACATATTCCCCGGCTGTATGGGGTATACTAAGCATGTCGATAAGGGAAGCCGCAATCCCGAATCGACAGCCTACCGATCTTTTATTTCTCTTTTACCCCCCTTTATTTTGTGAAATGAGCGAAAAACCCCCGGTTCCATTTCCCCCATGGACCGGGGGTTTTTCCCGCTCTTCAGGCGGCGCGGGCAATGTCATAAACCTTTCAAAGTCTGTTCAAAAGCTGTTCACACTTTTCTGACTTACATGCGCTATACTATGATTGTCGGAAGGGAAAAACACCATTCCAACCGATACCCCCTTTTTACATTATGTTTTCTTTCTTTCACCTTTTCTTTTTTATCCTCTTTTTCATTTTGCATTGGCGTGCGCCCTGTTTTCCATTCCCCCTTTTGGAAAACAGGGCGTTTCCCATGTTTATGAAAAAATAGGCTGGAAACAATTCTTTCACAGCATATTTATAATCTGTTCACACTTTCCTGCGCTGCATGGGGTATACTAAGTATGTCGATAAGGGAAGCCGCAATCCCAAATCGACAGCCTACCGATCTTTTATTTCTCTTTTACCCCCCTTTTTCAAATCTGTGTAGTGAATGGGCAAAGCGCCGTCACCTCGTTTCCCCCGACGAGATGGCGGCGCTTTCCTGTTGTGCGCAAGTCGGATTGCCCCTTGCGTAAGAGAAAGCAATGCGGTATACTAAAAAATAGGCAAGAAAAGATATGTTAGGAGTTGTTGTAGTATGGGTTGTTCGCATAACTGCGAATCCTGCTCTGCGGGCTGCGGCGGCGAAAAGAGCCTGAAGGTCGCGGCAAATCCCGCGGCTTCGGTTAAAAAGGTCATCGGCATTGTGTCCGGTAAGGGCGGCGTGGGCAAAAGCCTGCTGACCTCAATGCTCGCGGTTGGTATGACGCGCAAGGGTTATACCTGTGGCATTCTGGACGCGGACATCACCGGCCCGTCCATCCCCAAGACTTTCGGCGTGCATGATAAGCTCGAAGGCTGCGAAGAGGGTATCCTGCCCGCGCGCAGCGAGGGCGGCGTACAGATGATTTCGATCAATCTGGTGCTGCCGAACGAGGATGACCCGGTTATCTACCGCGGGCCCATCATCGCGGAAACGGTAAAGCAGTTCTGGTCGGACGTAATATGGGACGACGTGGATTTCCTGTTCGTCGATATGCCGCCCGGTACGGGCGACGTGCCGCTGACCGTGTTCCAGTCCCTGCCGGTGGACGGCATTCTGGTCGTTACCTCGCCGCAGGATTTGGTCAGCATGATCGTGGGCAAGGCGGTCAAGATGGCGAAAATGATGGATATCCCGCTCATTGGCGTGGTGGAGAATTACAGCTATTTGGAGTGCCCGGACTGTGGTAAGCACATTACGGTTTTTGGCGAAAGCCACGTGGACGAGGTAGCGGCTGGATACGGTCTGCCTGTTCTGGCCAAGCTGCCAATTGATCCCAAGCTGGCCGCCGCAGTGGATGCCGGTAAAATCGAGGATGCCAAGCTGCCTGACGCGCTTTCCGGTGCGCTCAAGATGGTGGAGGGCCTTCGATGAATATCGGCGTAGCATATGACGGCGGGCAGATTGTCAAAAATCTGGGCGAATGCCGCTCGTTTTTGATTGTCAGCGCGGAGGGGCAAAACCCGACGGGCAAGCGGCTGGCCTCTGTGGAGGGAACCAGCACGACCGATTTGCTCAAGTTGGTGAGCATGGAAAAAATTGATGTGCTTATTTGCGGCGCGCTGGGACTTGCCATGCGCAACGCGCTGGAGATGATCGGCGTGCTGCTTGTACCGGGCTGCGAAGGCTCGGCCGAAGAAGCGGTCGCAAAATTTCTGGTGGGCGAAAGGCAGGGAGATCCGGCACTGCTCGAAATCGGGCGGGAGGAAGACCCGGACGATCCGATGGCCTGCATGCATGACTGCGCCAAGTGCGCAGGCTGCGGCCCAATAGAGATTCTGCGCCAGATCCCGGAAGGGCAGGAAGAGAACTGAAAAATAAACGGGGCGTCCGATGCGGGACGCCTCGTTTTTACGGAATCGTCCGAAAGGGGGCGGACGGTTATAACTTTTTGGAGTATGGGGAGGAAAAATGAGGAAGTTAGTTTATCGGTATTTGTGGTTTATCATCGGTGTTATCATCAATTCGTTCGGCGTGGCGATTATCACCAAGGCGGCGCTCGGCACCTCGCCTATTTCCAGCGTACCATATGTGCTCAGCCTGCGGTTTGTGCCCTCGCTGGGGCAGTTTACATTTGTGTTTAATCTGCTGTTTATCGCGGCGCAGGTGGTCTTGCGTGGACGCAAGTTTCCGCCAATTCAGTTTTTGCAGATCGTCGTCAATCTGGTGTTCAGCGCGTTTATCGATGTCGGCATGAAAGCGCTGTGGTGGTTTGAGCCTTCTTCGCTGCCGGTGAAACTTGCGGCACTGGTGATTGGCTGCGCGGTTTTGGGCTTCGGTATCAGCGTCGAGGTTGCACCGGATGCGCTGCTGGTGCCGGGCGAAGGCGTTGTGGATGCAATCACCGAACGGACGGGCAAGCGCTTTGGTTCGGTCAAAATTGCGTTCGACGTGACGCTGGTTATCATTGCACTGATTCTGTCTTTTATCTTCTTCCGCGGTATCAACGGTCTTGGGGTAGGCACGATCGTGTCTGCGCTGATCGTAGGCCGGTTTGTCAACCTTTACAATGCGCATCTGCCGCTCATTCCGCGCATTCGCATGCTGCGTGCAGTAGCGGTGCCGGAGGTGGAGCAGGAGATAGCTGTGGATAATGAGGGAATGCAGACCGAGGTCGAGACAGAGGCCTGAGAGAGCCGCTCCTGTGTTTGCGCGGGTAAAAGCAGGGCTGTTCGCGTTTAGCGGACAGCCCTTTTGTCAGCAAACGGCGAAAATAATCTTGCGATGCAAGGAAATTTATCGAAAAATGCTGATGCTTTTTATACAGGGGTGTTGTATAATAAATCTATAACCGAAAACGGGGCGTCGCGACCCCACGGAAACGGAAGGATTTTCTGCGATGGATAAGATTACCGCCGCCTTAGTTGGCGGCCTGTTTGACGAGGGCGGTTTTTCCGCCTATGCGCGTCCGGTGCTGTTCGGTACGGCGGGCGATACGGTGCGGGACGAGCTGCCTGATGCCGTGGATGCGTGTTACTTTGTGCATAACGAACGGGAGCCTGCGCTGGCAGGTGCGCAGAGCATTGCGCTGACGGAGGGCAATCGTTTTGCAGCGCTCGGCAATCTGCCGGAGAGCGAGCATGTGCTTGTGGTTGCCGCACCGTTTGTGCTTGCCGAGGACGATGCGCTCACCCATCTGATCGAGACGCATGTGACGACCGGTTATGGCGTCAGCGTACTGGTGGACAAGCAGCAGGGATTCGATGCGGAGGGCCAGCCCATCCCGCGCGACACGCATTGCCTTGCCGCGATGTTCACCTACGAGATGCTGCAAAAGGCGCTGGCGGCGGGCGGTGATACGCTGGATGCGCTGGTGGAGGCGGCAGTCGCCGCAGGCGCACAGAAGGGCGTCGCCGTGACAAACGAGATCGTTGAGATCTGCGACGGCGGTTCGGCTTATATCGCGTTCCGCGCGATGGTAAACCGCGTCAATTTCACGCTGATCGAAAACGGCGTGCAGATTTTTGATCCGGCAAACACCTATATTGCGCCGGACGCCGAGATCGAGGCGGGGGTAACGATTCTGCCCGGCTGCCATATCCGTCCGGGCTGCAAGGTGGGCGCGGGTGCGGTCATCGGCCCGAACTCCATTCTGGAAAAGGCTGAGATCGGCGCGGGTACGACGGTGAACAATTCGCAGGTGTATGAGTCCAAGATTGGCGCACACACTACGGTTGGGCCGTTTGCCTATGTTCGTCCGCAGTGCGTAGTGGGTGATGGCTGCCGCATCGGCGACTTTGTCGAGCTGAAGAAGTCCACCATCGGCAACGGCACTAAGGTGTCCCACCTGACTTATATCGGCGACGCAACCGTCGGCGAGCGGGTGAATTTCGGCTGCGGCACGGTTGTGGTCAACTACGATGGGTATCATAAGTATCAGACCGTCATCGGCGATGATTGCTTTATCGGGTGCAATACCAATCTGGTTTCGCCTGTCACGCTGGGCGACCGTGCGTTTACCGCGGCCGGAGCTACCGTGACCAAGGATGTGCCGGCGGGTGCGCTGGCGGTGGCCCGTGCGCGGCAGACCACGCTTGAGGGCTGGAACGACCGTCGTCGCGCGGCACATGAAAAAGAGCAAAATAAAAAGTAAAAATAGAAAAAACGGGATAAATTTTATCATTATGACGGAGGCTTACCAATGATTTCTCACGGAAAAAATATTAAAATTTTCTCCGGCAACTCTCACCCCGCACTGGCAATGCAGATTGCGTCCGCGCTTGGCCTGTCGATCGGCAAAGCGGCGATTTCCACCTTCGCGGACGGCGAGATCTCGGTTTCCATTTCCGAGTCTGTGCGCGGTTCGGACGTGTTCCTGGTACAGTCCACCTGCGGTCCGGTCAACAACAACCTGATGGAGCTGCTCATCATGATTGACTCCTGCAAGCGTGCGTCTGCCGGCCGCATCACGGCGGTTATCCCTTATTTCGGCTATGCGCGGCAGGATCGCAAGAGCAAGGCGCGCGATCCGATTTCAGCAAAGCTGGTCGCCGACCTCATTACCGCGGCGGGCGCAGACCGTGTGCTGACCATGGACCTGCATGCTGCGCAGATTCAGGGCTTTTTCGATATCCCGGTGGATAACTTGCTCGGTTCTTCCGTGCTGATTCCATATATTGCGGGCAAGTTCGGCGTGGGTACGGATGATACGGTTATCGTCTCTCCCGACCTGGGATCGGTCACCCGTGCGCGCAAGTTCACCGAAAAGCTGGACATGCCGCTTGCCATCATTGACAAGCGTCGCCCGAAGGCGAACGTATCCGAGGTTATGAACATCATCGGCAATGTTGAGGGCAAAAAGTGCATCCTCGTGGATGACCTGATCGATACGGCGGGCACGTTGGTGCATGCGGCGGACGCGCTGGTGGAAAAGGGCGGCGCGACCGAGGTCTACGCTTGCGCGACCCATGGCGTGCTGTCCGGCCCGGCAATTGAGCGGATTGCGAACAGTCCGATCAAGGAGATGGCGATTCTGGATACCATCCCGCTGCCGAGTGAGAAGAAGCTGGACAAGATCAAGGTCTTGTCGGTAGCGCCGGTGCTCACAGAAGCCATTGCACGTATTTACGAAGAGCTTTCGGTATCGACACTATTCGACTGAGACAGACGGATGATTTGACAATTTTGGGGGGCGGACGACAGATGCTCGTCCGCCCTTTTTCTCTATCCGGCAGCCAATGACGGCCGGAAAAATACGGAAAAGCGAGGAACAGGCATGAAACTTCTCACGGTAGGCGATGTGGTCGGTGAAGCTGGTATCGATACGCTGCACACGTTGCTGCGCCGCGTCAAACGCGAACACGGCGTGGATTTCGTGATTGTCAACGGGGAAAACGCTGCCGGGCGCGGCATCACACCCAAGCAGGCGGACGATATTTTCGCCGCCGGGGCGGATGTGGTCACGCTCGGCAACCATGCGTTTGCCAAACAGCAGATCGCGGCTTATCTGGATGAGCGGCAGGATATTCTGCGCCCAGCCAATCTGGCCCCGCAAAGTCCAGGACAGGGCTGGGGAATTTACGACGGCCCGCAGGGTCTGCGTCTGCTGATAATGAACCTAATCGGTCGGTGCGACATGCATTACGGACCGGACAACCCGTTTTTGTGCGCGGATAAGATTCTGCGCGAGGCGGAAGGGCGATACGACATTGCGCTGGCGGAGATCCATGCGAACGCGACCAGCGAAAAGCTGGCGATGGGATATTACCTCGATGGCCGCTGCGCCGCTGTTTGGGGTACGCACACCCATGTGCAGACCGCGGACGAGCGAATCAACCCAAAAGGATCAGGTTATATCACCGACTTGGGCATGACCGGCCCGATTGTGTCCGTGCTCGGCGTGCGGGTGGAGCAGTCGATTGCGATGTTCCGCGGCGACCTGACCGAGTATTTCAAGACTGCACCGGGCGATTGCGCGCTGTCGGGTGCGGTGTTTGAACTTTCGCGGGACGGTAAATGCACCTCGGTCACCCGTGTGTGGGAGCGCTGCGCGCAGCCGTAAAGACGGAGCATCTATCTGCCGGAAAGGAGGGCGGCGTATGATTGCGATTTTTCTGGCCCCGGTCTATATCCTGCTGAATGTGTATCTGGCGCGCTGGGTGCTGCGCTGGACGGGTGCATGCCATCATCTGTGCGGCACAAAGGCATTCCGCGCGGCGTTCATCATACTCTATGCGCTGGTGGCATCCGCGCCGCTGACCGGCTTTCTGGTTCAGTCACCGTATCCTCTGCGGCAGTTTTTGCGGCAGGTCGGTAACTACTGGTTTGGCTGGATGCTGTATCTGGTGCTCGCGGTTCTGGCGGTCGAATTGGCGTTGTTTGTGATACGCCGCGTGCGGGGCAAAGATTTCGAGCAAATGCAGCAGGTGCGGCGCGTGCAGGGCGGTATCGCGCTGTTACTGGTATGTGTGGTCAGTTTTTATGGTATGGCGCATGCCGAACGGTTGTATGTGACTGATTATGACGTGACTCTACAGGGCGCAGGCGAGGATATGACTGTCGCGCTGCTGGCCGACCTGCATTTGGGATACAGCACCGACCCTGCTTATATCGAGCAGGCGGTTGCGGCGATCAACAACATGCAGCCCGATTTGGTTGTGATTGCGGGCGACATTTTTGACAACGAATATGAGGCCGTTCCCGAGCCGGAACGGATTGCGGCGGCGCTGGCATCGCTCGACAGTACATACGGAACCTACGCCTGCTGGGGCAATCATGACCTGTCCGAGCCGATTCTCGCGGGTTTTACTTGGGACACGGCGGACGAGAACAAAAACGACCCGCGCATGACGGAGTTTCTGGAGAAAGGTAATGTAACGCTGCTGGACGACCGTGCGGTGACGCTTCCGAACGGTGTGCAGTTGGTCGGTCGGCGCGACCCGGCACGCAGCAAAAAGCTGGCGGCCGAGCGGCTAAGCCCGGCGGAGCTTATCGGACCGCTTGATGCGACTCGGCCGATCTTTGTCATTGACCATCAGCCGAAAGAGCTGGAGGCACTTGCGCAGGCGGGCGTGGACCTTGATCTGTCCGGACATACGCACGACGGACAGCTGATTCCGGGCAATCTGCTCATGCGTCTGCTGTGGGGCAACGCCTGCGGTCAGGAGCAGGTCGGAGAGATGACTTCGATCGTAACCAGCGGCCTTGGCGTGTGGGGACCGGATATGCGCGTCGGTACGCGAAGTGAGGTAGTTTGCATTTCGGTACACTTTTCGGAATAACGAGAGGCGGACAAGCGTCCGTGTGGGAAAAACAGCGAAAAGGGAAGGGGTCTTTTGTACATTTTGCAAGAAGTTGTATAATAACTTGCAAAAATGCGAAAATTTGTTGACGGGACACCCTGTTTTGCAGTATGCTATAAATGAACAACAATTGGCCTGATTGCATAGATGGTGATGAGGCCTTGCAGCAGGCACACCGGTGGACGCTTGGGAAGGGCGCCGACGGTGTGAAAGGAGGAAACAAACAGATGAACCCGTTGCTCAACAAATTCACTTTCACGGACGAGCTGAAGGATGTGCTCGAAAACTGTAAAGGCGTGTCGGTTCCGACCAGCAAGGCGGAGCTGTACGACATGGTATTCGGCCCGGAGCATGCCGATGTATATGACGTTATCTTTGACGTACCTGGCAAAGGCCCGGTCAAGGAAGCGGACGTGACACGCTGCAAGAACGGCGCGTCGGTCAACTTCGTGGAGGATTATATGCGCCGCCGCGAGCCGGACTGCATGCGTATTGCAGATGACAAGCCGACCGATAAAAAGCGCTTTGCCGATGTGTACGGCTATCCCTTTACCGATCTGCGTCGCGAGACCATGGAATGGTTCAAGACGCAGGAGCTGATCCTGATGCCCTTTAATTCGGGCGGCAATATCTACGGCTACGGTTCCATGCTGGTGTGTCCCAAGCAGTGCGCGTTCTTCGCGTTTGCGCTGGCACATCTGCAGGGCTTTGTCAACGCCGAGGAGAGCGAGGGCTATAAGCCGCGCGCCATCGTTTATGTTGCGCCGCCGTTCCGCCACACCCATTTTGAGGGCAAACAGGTGGTTGTGCACAACCGTCTGGATGACTGCCATGAGGTATTCTCCTATAACCTCTATCCCGGCCCGTCCGCCAAGAAGGGCGTTTACTCGGTGCTGCTGGATATCGGCGAGCAGGAAGGCTGGACGACCTGCCATACGTCCTGCGGCCGTCTGGTGACTCCGTATGAGAACGAGATGGTCATCATGCACGAGGGTGCGTCCGGCGGCGGCAAGAGCGAAATGCTGCAGGACATTGCGCGTGAGCCGGACGGCCGCGTGCTGCTCTCCAAGAATACAGTCACTGGCGAGGAAACCTACCTCAACATGGGCGCAACCTGCTCGATTGAGCCGGTTTGCGACGATATGGCGACCTGCTATCCGCAGCTGCAGAACAATTCCGGTAAGCTGGTTCTGGTCGACGGTGAGGATGGTTGGTTCCTGCGCATGGACGGCGTAACGCATTACGGCTGCGACCCGGTGTATGAGCGCATCTGCACTGAGCCAAAGGAGCCGCTCTGCTTCTTCAATATGGAAGGCCATCCGGGCGCAACGCTGCTCATCTGGGAGCATACGCTCGATTCCAACGGTAAGCCCTGCTCCAACCCGCGCGCGATTGTACCGCGCTGGGATGTGCCGCACATCGTCAAGGAGCCGGTGGAAATTGACGTGCGCTCGTTCGGTGTTCGTATGCCTCCTTCGACCCGCGAGAACCCGAACTACGGCATCATGGGCATGATGCATATTATTCCGCCCGCACTGGCATGGCTGTGGCGTTTGGTTGCGCCGCGCGGATTCAACAACCCCTCGATTGTCACCGGCAATGAGCTCAAGAGCGAGGGTGTTGGCTCCTACTGGCCGTTTGCCACCGGTCTGCGCGTCAAGCAGGCCAACCTGCTGCTGGAGCAGATTATGAACAGCCCGAATACCCGCTATGTGCTCATCCCGAACCAGCACATCGGTGTGTATAAGGTCGGCTTTGCGGCTGAGTGGATCTCCCGCGAGTATCTGGCGCGTCACGGCGGCGCAAAGATTCGCCGCGAGCACCTCGAACCCGCCCGCTGCCCGCTGCTCGGCTATGCGATGAAGGATATGACCATCGACGGTCAGCGCATCCGCTCCAAGTATCTGCGCGTGGATACGCAGGATCGTGTTGGTACGGACGGTTACGACGCAGGTGCGAAGATTTTGACCGACTTCTTCCGTAAAGAACTGGCGAAGTTCGATACGCCCGAGCTTGACCCGCGCGGCAAGCAGATCATCGACTGCTTTATGAAGGGCGGCACGCTTGCAGATTTTGAAGCGATCACGCCGACTAATCTGTAATCTGCCAGTTAAGCGGAAACAAAAAAACGCTCCAAAAGAGCGATCCAATCAAATAGAATAATAATGTTTTCGGGAAGCGGCATGATTTAGGTCATGCCGCTTTTTTTCATATGCTCTGCTTGCGATTCTTGATTCTGCATTTCGTCTTCGAGCATTTTAATTTTTGTTCTCAGGTCTGCCAGCTTTTGTTCGCGTCGTCATTAGATTGTCCAGCTCTTATATGTAGCCGTGGGGCGTGGTGGTCGATATGCACCGGATTCGTCTTTGTGCTTTCGGTTGACAGAAATCGTTTCTCCTCTCTGCGCATACGATTGGCCTCCTCCTCAAGTTCTTGACGTGCCAAAGGAAGAATCTCGGGGGTCGGCGGATCCATTCGTAATTGTATCTCACCATCGACAACCCGGAATGTTTTCAATCATCCCCGTTCCATTCTACACAAGCATCTTTTTCATTCAGAAGTTTTGTTTTAATGTGATAAATCGCCATTTCGGGCGTAATCTTTCCAAGCAGAGTAAGAAACAGTGGAAAGGATGCTTTGTCCAAAAATTCGGGGTAAAAACAAGTGATGTACTCCAATGTTTCTAATTCTGCCGTTTCGAAAAACAGATACGGAATTACTGTGGTGATTGCAAATTCGGGTTCTTCATCGGCGGTGAGGTAAAGGCGAGGAGTGAACAGACTCCCAAAGAATACACGGGCGTTCATATAGTTTATCACACGCAAAACATCTGGGATGCGGCCTTTGTGTTTATTGACCCAACCTGCAGCGTTTTCGGAAAAGTAGGCACGCACTTCGAAGCTCTTCTCATAGAACCAAATCGAGCATTCTGCCAGATGGTCCGGAGCTTTCTCGACATAAAATCGGATATAGAGTGTCAAATCATCAACAGCAAGCGGTTTGCCGCTGTTATTGAGCAGGCGATAGGGGATGTGATACATCTTCAAATAGTCGATGATTCGCTTTCTTGCTTCTGCCTTTGTCATAATAATTGCTCCTTTGAGCCATGCTGCCTTTCTAAATTCACGCCGACAAGTTCATGATAGTTTCTCGCAGCTGCAGCAAGTTTACGTAATTATTTATCAGTGTGGGCACGACGATGTCTCTCGGTGCATGCTTTCGTACGTTGCCCGTTCCGGCTAAATCGAGAAGATTTTCTTTTTTGATAATCTCGTCTTGAAAGAAAATGGCAAGGTTTTCGCGTCTAATCCATTCTGCCACTGCGCCAGTATTATCTTCGGTGAGTACATCGTAAAGGTAGTGGGGGAGATAGTCCCAATATGGAGCACACCCTCGCCTCCGATTCCAGCTGCGGTTCGGAAGAATCATCACATTGCATCTCTCCTGACCAAGCTCAAAAAGTCGACAGAGCAAAGCCGTCAGCTCGCATTCTGGCAAAAAATTTTCAATATCGCGTTCTAATTCCGTCAGGAACGGCTTGTACTCTTTTAATCTAAATTTCTGTTTATATTCTTTGTTTTTCCATTCACTCCATGCGGAAGATTCAAAAAAGTTTAGTGTGTATCTCAGGGGAAGCCAAGGCGAGAAGATTAAATCTGCGGCAAGCGTTTTGGTAAGAACGCAATCTAGATCATGAGTCCTCCTAAATTCATCGCCAACGCCATTATCTTCTCTCCAATATCTAATCTTTTCAATAATCGGTGTATAGTCCATTAGAAACGCTCCTTTCAATTCTGTGTCTTGCTCAACTAAACTGATAATTTTCTATAGTTGGGTTGTATTATACTCCGTTAAGAATTTCTTGTCAACTAAATATCGTGAAATTTAATTTTTGGTTGACATGGAAACGGGGCCGCGTTATAATCCTTTTCAAGGGAGTGATTTGAATGAATGGTTTCAATTATTCTTACAATCTGCGACTGCGATTTACAAATCCAAATCAAACAGGCTCATTTCAAGAGCATGAAAAATACTTTCGAGATTGTGTCGAGGAGTACAACAATGCTGCACAGAGCGCAAGAAACACAAAGAAAATAGAGATATTGCATATTGATAGTGACCATATCGATGTCTGTCTGCATTCCAATGCGGACCTTACAAAAGCGCCAGGCAGAGCTTTAATGCATTTAACAACTTTATTGATAGACGAAAAAAATGATGGTTATGACAATTATTTTACGAATCATCTCTATCACAATAAATTATTTTCTACAGAACAAATTTCCGTTTCAAAGAGTTATGAATCCCTTTCGGATGTTGAGTTTGTAAAAAGCTTGGTGGACTATATTTCCAGACCCAAGGGTGAAATTTCTGAAAAAGATAAAAGCACGATGAACAGAATCAAAATGATAGCCCTTGAGAATGGCTTAATTAAATGAATTACTGCACATAAAATTGCAGACAAAAGCGGCGGCAGCGAGATATTTTGGCATATGTGTCCTGCAAGGAAAAGGACATTTTCGCGCAGCAGTGGAAGGCCATCTGACTGGCACCTGACAGAGAGCGGGCCTGCAAATGGGCAGAAAAGTTGTGTCCGTGGTATAAACACCTCCAATCATAGTTACAAAAGCCGTTAAAGACAGAAAAAGACGATACATGGTTGTGAAAACCAGGTATCGCCTTTTTGTTATCGTATCCTGTTCGGAAGATGCCCTATGTCAGCAATGTTGTCATACTGTCTTATTGCAAGCTGACAAGAAGCGGCTTTTGCTGTGCTATGGGGTAGGAATGATATCCTGCACAGTCAGAGTGTCGCCCTCGACCGAAAAACGCACCTCGCAGCCTGCAAATGGGAAGCCATAGACGCGGCCTGGCTCATGCTGGTATCCCGGCCGCGGGTCTTGTGCAAGAATGGAAAGCAGTGCGTCGCGCCGCCCGGCAGGCAGGCGGGCGAGCAACTCCTCGGTGCAGCACACTTGCAGCACGCCATCGCGGTTTTGCAGCGCAAAGCCGCCTGTGGCGTCCGAGTGCGCATCGGTGTAGGCTAAATAGGGCTTAATGTCGAAAATCGGTGTACCGTCCATCAGGTCGGCGCCCGAAACATGCAACACCGGCCCATCGGGAGTGTGCAGCTCCACCCGATCGAGCCGCACGGAGGACAATCCGATTGCGTTGGGCCGAAAAGGAGAGCGCGTGGCAAACACGCCCATGCGCCGGTTGCCGCCCAGCTTAGGTGGGCGCACGGTAGGCGACCAGTCATCGCGTACCGCCTCGGAGAACTGCCAGATCAGCCAGAGGTGGGAAAACCCTTCAATGCCGCGCAGCGCGTCCGCGTTGCGGTATTCCGGCTCGAACACGATGCGCGCGGGCGCGTCGGCCAGCCCGCTTTGCCGCGGGATGCCGAATTTGGTGGGAAAATCGCTGCGGATGCGCGCGATGATATGCATGGGGACGGTTTGGGACATAAACGACCTTCCTTTGACGTTGATGTTATCAGTATAACATGTCCATGCCGAGCACGCAATTCTTCCCGCTTTTACAGATTGTTAATGCATTCGGCACGGAAAAGCGGTATAATGGAAACATACTGATGAGAAAGCAGGGGTAAACTGTGGCAAAAAAGATACTCATCGTCGAAGACGAAGCAAATATTCGCGAACTGCTGCGCCTGTATCTGGAGCGCGAGGGTTATGCGGTAATCGAAGCGGAAAACGGTGTAGAAGGAATCAAAATGTGGAAGTCCGAAAAGCCGGATATGCTGCTGTTGGATGTGATGATGCCGGTGATGGACGGCTGGGCGGTCTGCAAGGAGATTCGCGCGGAAAGCGATGTACCGATCATTATGCTGACAGCCAAGGGCGAGACGGCCGACCGTGTTTCCGGTCTGGAGATGGGTGCGGACGATTACATCGTCAAGCCGCTCGAGATGCCGGAGGTCATTGCGCGCGTGCGCGCGGTGTTCCGCCGCATGGCACCGGACGATGCACCGGAAAAGCTGACGTTTGACAATCTGGTGATTGACAAGCAGGCGTACGACTTGATTATCAAGGGCAAGCGTGTGGACGCACCGCCTAAGGAAATCGAGCTGCTATATTATCTTGCTTCCAGCCCGAACCGCGTGTTCACGCGCGCGCAGCTGCTAGACGATGTGTGGGGGTTTGACTATTTCGGCGACACCCGCACGGTGGATGTACATGTCAAGCGCCTGCGCGAAAAGCTGGAGGGCGTTTCGGATAAATGGGAGGTCAAAACCGTTTGGGGCGTCGGCTATAAGTTCGAGACCAAGGAGTAAACTATGGGCAGACGCAGCTTTTTCTTTAAAAACTATGTCACGCACCTGCTGCTGATTGTGTGTGCGTTCGCGATTGCGGGCAGTGTATTCTATTACCAGATGGGCAATTATGCGCTGCAAACCAAGCAGACCGAATTGCGCACGACCGTGCAGAGTCTGGCGGAGCAGACTCGGCTGATGCTCGGCACGGATTCCGATGTGATTCGTGAAATCTATATGCTGTCCATCAGCACGGTGGCCAAGGAGGACGCCATCACGGTTTATGTGACCGACCGGGACGGCGTCATTCAGATGATTGCCGGGCCGGACGGTGAAGCAGCCAAAGTGACAGGATGGATGATTCCGCAGGAGGTGACCGAGCAGATTCGTAAAACGGGCGGCTATGCGGAGGTTGGTCAGCTGGGCGTATTGGGCGATCGGTCGAGCTACACGGTCGGCACGCGCGTGTTGGACGATAACGGTGAGACTAACGCGATGGTTTTTGTCTATACGCAGGACGCGACCGCAGCGGGTGTGGTGCGTCATTCCACGCAGACGCTGGTGCTTATTCTGCTCATTACGCTGGCGGTGGCGCTGGTGATATCCTTCATTCTGTCGCAGCATATGACACGGCCGCTCAAGGTGATTGCGGCGGCGGCAAAGGAGTTTGCCGCGGGCAATTTCGATGTGCGCGTGCCGGAGGATAACCACTGCTATGAGATTGACGAACTGGCGGTATCCTTCAATAATATGGCGCGCGATCTCGACCAGCTTGAGGAGCTGACGCGCGGGTTTATTTCCAATGTCAGCCATGAATTCAAAACCCCGATGACCACAATCGGCGGCTTTGTCGACGGCATGATAGACGGTACCATCCCGGTCGAGCAGCGCGATAAATATCTGCGCATTATTGCGGAGGAGACGCGCCGCCTGTCCCGCATGGTCAACCGTATGCTGGACGCTGCCAAAATTCAGTCGGGCGAACTGATTTTAAACCCGGCTCCGTTTGACTTTTCCGAAATGACCAGCCAGATTATCTTGTCCTTTGAGCAGAAAATTGAGAAAAAACATCTGGAGGTCGAGTGCGATCTGGATGACCGTTTGATGGTTATGGGCGACCGTGATCATCTATACCGCGCAGTGTATAATTTGGTGGATAATGCGGTGAAATTCATCAATGAAGGCGGACGGCTGTGCCTGCGGGCGCATCCGGAGAACGGCTTCTGTGCGTTTGCCATCACCAACACCGGTATCGGCATTTCGCCGGAGGACCTGCCGCATGTGTTCGGCCGATTTTACAAGGCGGACCGCTCACGTTCTATGGATAAAACCGGCGCAGGGCTGGGCCTGTATATTGTCAAGAATATCATCAATCTGCACGGAGGGGAGATCTCCGTGCGGTCGGATGGCGGCGAGACCGAATTTTCCTTTACGCTGCCGCTGGCGCCCCAGCAGCTGCCGGGCAGTGCAAAAACATCCCAGAAATAAACAGAAGACCGTCCGTTTTGTCGCACATTATGTGCGGAAAAACGGGCGGTCCATCTGCGCTTGTTCAAAAATTATTCATATTGTTTTCAACAAACCGCCACAATGAGGGGTTAGAATGAAATCACAAAATCGATAGGGAGGTCAGAACAATGGATGACTTTAATCATAACAACAATAACATGACGCCGGAATCACGCGGTGATGAGCATACGGAAGCGCAGCAGCCCACCATGGAGCAGCCGGCAACAGAAACACAGTATACCGAGCCGCGCACGCCGTACCAGACGCCGGTACAGCATCCCGCCTATCATCAGGCCACGCAGCAGCAGCCGTATGGCGGCGCACCGTATGCGCAGGACCCGATGGGTTCGGCGCAGCAGCCGCAGCCCCCGAAGAAGAAAAAGCACGGCAAAGCGATTGCAATTGGCCTTGGCGGCGTTGCGGCAGCGTGCCTGCTGTTCGCCGGCGGCGCGCTGATTGGGCACATGGTGTACACAGGCGACGGCAATGCAGTAAAAGCAAGCGCACAGGCGGGCGACCTGCCCACGGTGCAGCTGAATGAGGCGCCGAATCTCGATCCGGATAATTATGATGTGGTTAACGGTTTGGCGGGTGAGGAAATCTACAAAAAGGTCAGCCCGTCCATTGTTTCGGTCATTTCGACTACTGCGAGCGGGACGGGGTCCGGCTCGGGCGTCATCATGAGTGAGGACGGCTACATCATCACCAACAATCACGTGGTAGAGGATGCGCAGAGCGTGACCGTGCAGCTGAGCGACGGCACGCAGTACGACGCTGCCATCATCGGCACGGATGAACAGACCGATTTGGCGGTGCTCAAGGTGGAACCGAAGGACACACTGACGGCTACGGAATTCGGTGATTCGGATGAATTACAGCCCGGTGAATATGCTTACGCCATCGGATCGCCCGGCGGCGTACAGTTTGCCAATACGATTACCGGTGGTCGCATTTCCGCTATCAATCGTGACGTGACCATCAACGACCGCGTGATGACCCTGATTCAGACCGACGCTTCCATCAATCCCGGCAACTCGGGCGGCGCGCTGATCAACAAGTATGGTCAGGTGGTCGGTATTACCTCTGCAAAGCTGTCGAGCAGCGGCTTCGGTGAGGCTTCGGTCGAGGGCATGGGCTTTGCCATCCCGATCAACACGGCCAAGGAGGTCGTTGACGAGCTGATTGCCAACGGCTATGTAGCAGGCCGCCCGTCCATCGGCATTTCGGGATACAATGTGGAGTCGGCAGACGGCAGCATCTCGGGTGTGCAGGTACAAACGATTGATTCGCGCGCAAAGGCAGCCAGCGAAGGTTTACAGGTAGGCGACGTTATCATTGCAGTCAATGGTACGCCGACCCCGACCATGGACGATATCAATGAAATCAAGGAAGACATGAAGGCGGGCGATAAACTTACGCTGACCGTTTATCGCATTTCCACCGGCAAGACGCTCAATTTGACCGTGACGCTGACCGATGCGCATGACCTTGAGGGAGATGACCCGGCGGCGCAAAGCAGCCAGAACAGCCAGAGCAGTCAGTACGGCAACGGTGGTTCGCAGTACCAGAATCCATTCTCGTACTTCGGCTGGTAAAATATTTCGCTGAAAGCGTACAGGTTTCAGCGAGGCAGGACGCACCGCGGCTTGACCGCGGATGCGTCCGAAGCTTCGCAAAGTTCTGCCAAGCAAAACTTTGCTCCGCATTTGTATAAAAAGCCTGGCAAAGCTGGGCTTTTTATGAAAAGAACCGTCCTTTGGGACGGTTCTTTTCTGTTATATGCGCACCTTGCGGCGCGTTTTTTATTTTGATTACTTTTCGTATTTTTCAGCCATCTGCTGGCTGATGAACTGGCGTGCGGTGCGCGGAGAACGTCCGTTGCGGCGCAGTGCGAACCGCTCGGCAAGCATATGCAGCTGGTCTTCGGGCAGCGTAAGGCCGCTTTCCGCAGCAAGCTGATCGACAATGTATAAGTATTCGTCCTTGTCCGGTACGGAGAAGGTGATTTCCAGACCGAAACGGTCGGACAGCGAGGTGACGGTTTCCAGACTGTCCCGCACGCGCACGTCGTCGCCCTCGCGGTCGGCAAAGCTCTCACGGATGAGGTGGCGGCGGTTGCTGGTCGCATAAATGACCAGATTGGCCGGCTTACCCGCAAGGCCGCCTTCGATGAACGCCTTGAGCGCGGCAAAGTTGTCGTCCTCACGGCTGAAGGTAAGGTCGTCCAGAAAGACGATGAAGCGGAACGGTGAGCGCAGCGTTTCTGCGAAGATTTTCGGGAAGCAGGTGATGTGCCGCGGCGCCATTTCGATGATTTTCAGGCCGCGCTCAGCATACTCGTTGACCACGGCCTTGACGGTCGAGGATTTGCCCGTACCCTTGTCGCCGTACAGCAGGATGTTGTTGGCTTCGCGTCTGTCGAGAAAGGCGCGGGTATTTTTGAGAATCTGCTGCTTCTGCCGCTCATAGCCGGGCAGGTCGTGCAGACGAATGGCGTCCGGATGCACAATCGGCGCGACGGTGCCGTCATCCTGCACGGCAAAGGCCGAGGACTGCGCAAAGAAGCCGTAACCCTGTGCGCGATAGTAGCTGGCGAGTGCTGCGCCGTCCCGGAAGGGCAGCGGAGAGGAGGCGGGGAAGTCCGGCAGAGTCAACAGCGCGGGCGCGTTATATCGTCCTGCCGCGGCGGATTTAAGCGCAGTGCCGTCAAGGGCGAGCAACGCGTTGAGAGCCTCGATATCGAGTGTCGCCGCGCTCAGCAGCGCGGACGCGGGAGCCGCGAGCGTGTCGGTCAGAGTGTTAACGTCATAGTGGACGGCATTGAGTAAAGCCTGCGATGCGTCCTGATAGGCGTAGTGCGCGGCGCACAGTGCGCCGTAGGCATCGGCAAAGCATTCTGCATTTGCGCCATCCAGATAGTCCAGTGTTTCTGTGCATGCGCGCACAAGCGGGTGTTGTTGCAGGCCGCGCAGCGCGGAAAGCGCGTGCAGACGCAGCGAAAGAGCGGTAAGTTCCATGGTCATTCCCTCCCGGGGTAAATTTTTGTGCAGCATCAGCATAGCACACTTCGGCACGCTTTTCAACATAGCATGAGGGTAGACTATGTTGGAGGGAGAGTCAGCAATGAGCCAATATGCTCTTTTGATATGCCGCGGCCAAACCGAAGCGCTCGGCCTGCGGCGCCATTTGGGACAGATGGGAATACCGGGCGAGGTGGTGCGCCCGCCGCGGCATGCGCGCACGGATTCCTGCGGCTGGGCAGTGCGTGTGGGCGCGCAGCAGTCTGAGGAGGCGCTGCGCCGACTGCGGCAGCTCGGCATTTCGCCCTGTCGTGTCATACCGGACGAGGGGGCGAACGTATGATTTATTTGGATAACGCAGCGACCACGCTGCACAAGCCGCGCGCGGTGGATGAAGCGATGCGTCGCGCCATGCACGCGGCAGCTGGTTATGCGCGCGGCGGCTACGCGGCTGCCATGCGCGCAGGAGAAACCGTGTACGCCTGCCGGGAGCAGGCGGCCGCGCTGTTCGGCGTGCAGGACCCTGCACGTGTGGTGTTCACAATGAATGCTACGCACGCACTCAATCTGGCAATTCATGCGCTGGTGCAGCCCGAGACGCGCGTTGTGGTCGGCGGCTACGAACACAACGCAGTCATGCGGCCGCTTGTGCTGCGTGGAATGCAACCGGTGGTGCTGGATACGCCGCTGTGGGATGGGGAGGCGATGGTGCAGCGAGCAAAGCAGGCACTTGCGGACGGAGCGGAGCTGTTTATCCTCAATCATGTGTCCAATGTGTTCGGCTTTGCTGCGCCTGTGGAAGAAATCGCCGCGCTGCTGGATGCGGCGGGTGTGCCGCTGATTCTGGATGCGTCGCAGTCCGCGGGCGTGATTGACATTGACGTGCGGCGGCATCCGTGCCTTGCGGCGGTCTGTATGCCGGGTCACAAAGGACTGTACGGTCCGCAAGGCACGGGCATTTTGCTGGCGCTTGATGACCGGATTGCGGCGCGTCCGCTACTCGCAGGCGGCACGGGCAGCCGGTCGGAGGAGATGCGGCAGCCGGACTTTCTGCCGGATGCGCTCGAAAGCGGCACACCAAATGTGCCGGGTATCGCGGGTCTGGCGGCAGGACTGGCATTTGTTCGGTCGGTCGGTCCGAAAAACATTCTGGCGCACGAGCGACAATTGCTGCGCGAATTTGTCCGCGCGCTGGAAAAAGAAGAGCGCATTGAGTGCTTTTCCCATCCCGCACAAACGGGCGTTTTGTCCGTGCGCGTGCGCGGCGCGACCTGTGAAGGTGTGGCAGAGACGCTTGCGCGGCAGGGCGTTGCCGTGCGTGCGGGTCTGCACTGCGCGCCGCTTGCGCACCGTACCGCGGGCACGGAGGAGAGTGGTACCATCCGCTTTTCGCTGTCGTTTTATTCGACTCCGCATCAGCTGGAGCACGCAGCCCAGCTGCTGTGCCAAACCGTAAAAAATCTGTGAATACGCTATACAGGGGACGGGATTTGTGGTAGTATAATGAAGGAAAAAAATCTGCCTTTCGCACAGAGAAAGGCTGCGAATTTACAGGACAGGTGGCTTTATGGAGGCTTTTCAAAACATTTTCATTCCGCCCCTTCAGAATTTCGACCTGCTTTCATCGCTCAAGAGCGGGATTGCATCCTTGCAAACCGCGGGGCCGATGGACGTGGTCGATATTCTGATTGTAGCCTACATCATCTACCGCATGATGAAGCTGCTCAAGGATACCAGCGCGGCGCGGCTGGCCAAGGGCATTCTTGTGCTGGCGCTGGTGATGCTGCTGGCAAGCTGGTTCGGACTGACGTCGATTTCCTATATCCTGCGCACGGCGGTATACTATGCGCCGTTTGTGCTGGTGATTATCTTTCAGCCGGAGCTGCGACGTCTGCTCGAGCAGCTTGGCAAGGGCAATTTGAGCCGTCTGCTCGTTCCGGCAAACGATCCCGATGAGATTGAGGCGGCCATCAACGCAACGGTTTCGGCCTGTGCGGATATGTCCAAAACCAAAACCGGCGTGCTGATTGTGTTCGAGCGCAAGGAGCGTTTGGGAGAGATTGCCGCGACCGGCACTTTGCTGGACGCCGACCCGTCGCCCGAATTGCTCAAGAACATCTTCTTTAAGAACAGTCCGCTGCATGACGGCGCGCTGATCATGCGTGCGGGCAAGATTTATGCGGCCGGCTGTGTGCTGCCGCTTTCGGGCAGCCAGACCCTGTCGCGGGATTTGGGTACGCGCCACCGCGCGGCGGTCGGCATGAGTGAATCGTCTGACAGCGTGCTGGTTGTCGTTTCCGAGGAAACGGGCGCGATTTCGGTCGCTATCGGCGGTATGCTCAAACGGCATCTGTCGCCCGAAGTGCTCAAAAAGGTGCTTGAATCCGAATTGCTGGAGCCGGAAAAACCGGATAAGCGTGGTATTTCTTCCCTTCGGAACATCTGGAAGGGGGGTGCGGGCAAGTGAAGCAGTTCATGAAAAAGCATGATATCTGGCTGCGTCTGCTGTCCATTCTGCTCGCATTTGTTCTGTGGATTGTAGTCCGCGATATCGAAAACCCAATTAAACCGACCATTATCCGTGACGTACCGGTCAAGCTGGTCGGTACAGAGCAGCTGATGAATAACTACAATCTTTCGGTAATTGAGTATACCACGACCATCGACGTGAGAGTGGAAGGCCCGAACAATGAGATAACCGACAGCACGTTCCGCAAGAAGGTGTCTGCAACCATTGACGTTTCGGGGATTACGGACGGCGCGGGCGAATATGCGCTGACGCCGCAGATCACCACCGGAAGTTATAACGTCGATTCCACGGGCACAGAACCGTCGACCGTGCGTGTGCTGGTGGATAAGGTGACAACCGAAACCGTTCCTGTCCGCGTGGAAACCACGGGTACTGCGGCGGATGGCAGCCGTCCGGGGACGCCCGAACCCACCACGACCAAGGAGGTCACAATTTCCGGTCCGGAGGCCGAGCTGAAGGAGGTTGCTTACGCATACGGTACGATTGATGTGACGGGCAAGTCCTCCACTTTTACCGGTGAGTGCAGCATTGCTTTGTATAACGATGCGGGTGAGCCCATCACGGGTACACATGTCACCTGTCAGACCGATACGATCACCGTGCGCGTGCCGATTTATCCTGTGGAGAGTGTGCCGCTGACCGTTTCGCTGACCGATGGCGAAACACTCAAGGAAGATCAGGTCAATGTGAGCATCAATCCGTCTTCCATCACGCTTATCGGCGATCAGAAAACGCTTGCCGGCATCACGGAAATCAACCTCGGTACGATTGCCTTGGATGACGTACGCACCGGTGTTCCTGTGGAGATGGAAATTCCGCTGCCGGAAGGAGTGCGGCTGGATAACGGCCAGCCTTCGACCGCAGAGGTGACCATCAGCGTCAAGGAGCAGGAGAATGTTTCCACCCGCAAAATCCAGGTGACCAAATTCGTGCCGACCGATACCGCGCAAGCGCAGACACCGTATTCGGTCAGCGTGCTGACCGAATCGGTCGAGATTGAACTGCGCGGCAGTGAAAGCGCGCTGCAACAGGTGGATCTCAACAGCCTGTCAATCGGATTGACATTTGATTCCGTGTCGCTCGGTTTGGGTACGCACAGGGTGAAAGGTGTCGTGGCTGCCACGGGCTTGCCTTCCGGTGTCACGCTGGTCGGCGGCGATGTGGAGGTCGAAATTGAGATAACCGGGCCGGACGGTGAAGAAACGGTAACGCCGCCGGATACCACGGATACCACGGATGCGACACAGGATGATGGCGCGGATACCGATGCGGTGCCGTCGGAGAAAGGCGGAGACGGTATATGAGCTTAATGGTGAGCAATATCCGTCTGCCGTTTGATGTGCCGGAGGAACAGGCGCTGGCCGAGGCAAGACGGCTGACCGGTCTTGCCTCAGACGATGCGCAGGCGGCGGTGTATCGGGTGAGCATTGATGCGCGGCGCGGCAAAATCTTTCGCGTATATTCGGTGCGGTTGGACGCACCCATTGACGAAAAGGCATTTGCAGAAAAACTGCAAATGCCCTTCGTGCGTTATAAACCGGATGAAAAACCGGCGGTTCCTTGCGGCAGCAAGCGGCTGGAACACCGGCCTGTGGTGGTCGGACTGGGGCCTGCGGGTCTGTTTGCGGCCTATACGCTGGCAAAGCACGGTTACGCACCGCTCGTTTTGGAGCGCGGCGGTGACTTGGATGCGCGCGACCGCGCGGTCGATGCCTTTTGGAGCGGCGGCGCGCTGGACACGGAGAGCAACATCCAGTTTGGCGAAGGCGGCGCGGGCGCGTATTCAGACGGCAAGCTGACCACGCGCATCGGCGACCCGCTTTGTGACACGGTGCTGGAAACGCTGGCAGCGCACGGCGCGCCGTCGGATATCGTCAAAAAGGCCAAGCCTCATGTGGGTACGGATATTCTGAAAAATGTAGTGCGTGCCATGCGGCGCGAAATCATTCAAAACGGCGGTGAAGTGCGGTTTCACACATGCCTGACCGGTGCTTCGGTTAAAAACGGTACGCTGCGCGGCGTGCAGGCGGGCGATGATGCGTTCGCCTGCGAGCGGGCTGTGCTGGCCATTGGCCACTCGGCGCGCGATACCTTTGATGCGCTGTATCAAAATGGGGTATACTTTGAGCCGAAGGCATTTTCGGTCGGCGTGCGCATTGAGCATCTGCAAAGCGAAATCGACCGTGCGCTGTACGGCAAATATGTGGGGCATCCGCTTTTGCCGCCTGCGGAGTACAACCTGTCCCGCCGCGAGGGAGGACGAGCTTGCTATTCGTTCTGTATGTGTCCGGGCGGTGTGGTCGTTGCGGCGCAGAGCGAGGAGCATACGGTCGTTACCAATGGCATGAGCTATCATGCGCGCGATGGCAAAAACGCCAATTCCGCGCTTGCGGTGTCGGTTGACCCGACGGATTTTGATGACGGTACGCCGTTCGGCGGCGTCGCTTTGCAGCGTCGGATTGAGCGTGCGGCGTTTGCGCAAACCGGCTTGTATCGTGCGCCCTGTCAGCGTGTGGGCGATTTTCTGGCGGGACGGCCGAGCACGCGCGCGGGTATGGTGCAGCCAAGCTATCCGCTGGGCGTGCAGTTCGGCGAAGCGGCGGCTTGTCTGCCATCCTTTGCGCAGGATATGCTGCGGGACAGTCTGCCGTATTTCGGCCGTAAGATTCGCGGCTTTGACACGGCTGACGCGCTGCTGACCGGGCCGGAGACCCGCACGTCTTCTCCGGTGCGTATGAAGCGCGGAGACGATTTGTTCGGTCTTGGATGTGCGGGGGTGATTCCCTGCGGCGAGGGCGCGGGCTATGCGGGCGGCATCATGTCTGCGGCGGTGGACGGCATCCGGGCCGCACATCGGATTATGGAAGAATTTCGGCCCTTGGATTGAAGTGTATAGTTTCAATTCAGGGCGATGCGTCGTGCTGCGGCGCGAAAAACCTATATAAAGTTATAAAAAGAGGCGATACCATTGACCCAACAGGGAACAATTAAAAAAATACTGCCCGGCGGCATGGCGGAAATTGAAGTGACCCGCCGCTCGGCCTGCGGGCATGACTGCGCCAAGTGCGGCGGCTGCGGCGGACTGGAGACGCAGACGCTGTATGTCACCGCGCGCAACCGCGCGGAGGCACAGGTGGGTGAGCGTGTGCTGATTGAGGGCGAAACCGGACAGGTGCTCGGCTATGCAGGACTGGTTTATTTACTTCCGGTGGTGCTGTTTTTTGTCGGTTACGGCGCGGGCAGCGCGCTGCAAAAGGGCGCGGGCATATCCGCGCTGTGTGGCGGCATACTGTTTGCCGCAGGCATCGTGGCAGCGATTCTTTTCAGCCGTGAGATGAAGCGGAAAAACAGCGTACCGTTTGAAATCACAAAAAAGCTCTGAAATTTTTGTGAATTTTTACTGATTTTGTGCCGTTTGCTCTTGTGCTATCGGAGAAAGTTCGGTAAAATAGATTGAATACGCAAGGCCGTGCACAAACACGGCGGGAAAGGGTTGTGAAATGTTTGGCTTTATCCGTCCGGTGAAGCCCGAATTGCGGGTAAAAGAGGCTGACCGGTTCCAGCAGGTCTATTGCGGGCTGTGTCATGCTATCCGCGCACGGTATGGCCGGTTTTACACCCTGTTCCTGAGCTATGACATGACGTTTTTCGCGTTGGTGGTCGGCTGCGGGCAGCAACAAACCGCGCCGCCGTGTCGCAAACGGTGCGACGCACATCCGCTGATGCGCCGTGCATGTGCCGAGTCCGATGAGGCGTTGGAGATGGCGGCAGATGTGAGCGTGCTGCTCACCTATCACAAATTCCGTGACAGTCTGGCCGATGAAAAAGGTCCGAAACGCGCGTTGGCATGGCTGCTGTGCCGCCTAGGGCGGCGCGGCTACGAACGCGCGCGGGCACGTTTGCCCGAGGCAGATAGCGAAATGGTGCAGGCGCTGGACGATTTGCAGCAGCTGGAACGCGAAAAATGTGATTCGATGGACCGTGCGGCGGATGCTTCCGCCCGGCTGACGGCGGCAGCAGTGCCGCATACCGGGGACGCACGTGAGCGCGTGCTGCGGCAGATGTTTTACCACATCGGGCGGTGGATTTATCTGCTCGACGCTGCGCAGGATGTGGCGGAGGATCTGGAACAGGATAATTATAATCCGGTGGCGCTGCGCTATGGCCTGCGCACGCCGGATCTGACAGAGATAAAACAACCGTTTGAGCGTACGCTGGAGCGGTCGCTCGCCGATATCTGTATGGCATATGACCTGTTGGATATGGGGCGGGACGCGGATCTAATCCGCAATATTATTTTTCTGGGTATGCCGTTGGTGACGAAACAGGTGCTGGACGGGACGTACCAAACGAACGGAGGATGGGGCAAACATGGATCCCTATAAGGTGCTCGGCGTTACGCCGCAGACAAGCGACGACGACGTCAAACGCGCTTACCGCGAACTGGCGCGCAAATATCATCCCGACAACTATATCAACAACCCGCTGGCTGATCTGGCGGAGGCCCGCATGAAGGAAATCAACGAGGCCTACGACATGATTATGAATGAGCGCGCGGGCAAAAGCGCGTCCGGTGCGTCGGGCGGACAGCAGTATGGCGGGCAGCAGTATGGCGGCAGCCAGCAGCAGCGCGCCTATTCGGGTGCGAATGCTTCGCTGTACAGTCAGGTGCGGCAGGCGATCAATCAGGGCAATCTGGGCATGGCCGAGGCGCTGCTGCAGCGCGCAAATGGCCGCGACGCCGAATGGTTCTACCTGATGGGTACGGTATATTATCGCAAGGGCTGGTATGACGAGGCTGCGCGCGCTTATACGCAGGCTTGTCAGATGGATCCGTCCAATATGGAATACCGCACTGCGCTCAACAACTTGAACATGTCGGGTGGCTACGGCGGCTATCGCCCCATGCAGGAGACCAATCTGTGTGACTTCTGCGTGCAGCTTGCGGTCTGCAACTGCTGCCTGAATGCCTGCTGCAACGCAGGATGCTGATATGAACACGAAGGAAATCGCGCGCGGCGGCCTGCTGGCCGCAGCCGCTGTGGCGCTGTTATATGTGGGCGGGACGGCGATATCGGTCGGACCGGCGGCCTGTCTGGTGGCGGGCGTGACCTCGGCGGTACCGCTCTTGAAGCGCGCGCGGCTCAAAACCGCAGTGACGCTGTATCTGGCAGTGTCGATCCTGTCTGCGCTGCTTGTGCCGCGCAAAATTATGGTTGCGGCTTATGTGCTGTTTTGCGGCCTGTATCCGATTGTAAAATTCTGCGTGGAATGTTATGTGCCGCGCAGGAGACAGAGGGATTTGAAGCTGGCGTATTTCAATATCATGCTGGTGATTGCGGCTGCGCTTGCAATTTTTGTTTTCCTGCCGCAGTTCTCTTTGAGCGGTTTTCGGCTCGTGGCGGCATGGGGTGTTGCCAATATTATATTTGTTATCTATGACGTGGCGTTGTCACGGCTGATCGCACTGCTGCGCAGAAGCCTGCCGCCCGATTAAAGAAGGGGAAAAACAATATGAAAAGTATGACCGGCTACGGCCGTGCGAAAGAGGAACGGGACGGCAAGACCATTACGGTCGAGCTGCGCGCCGTCAATCACCGTTATCTGGATTGCACGGTGAAAGCGCCGCGCCAGTACGGTTTTCTGGATGATGCGGTCAAAAAGGCCGCGGCTGTCCGTATCGCGCGCGGTAAAGTAGAGGTTTTCGTCAGCGTAGAGGTTGAGGAAGGCGGCGATGTGGCCGTCACGGTCAACCACCAGCTGGCAAAGCGCTATCTGGACGCGCTGCACGATTTGAGTGAGACTTACGGCCTGCGTGACGACGTGACCGTCACAACGCTGGCCAAGCTGCCGGACGTACTCGGTTCCGAGCGCATTGAGCAGGATGCTGAGGCTATGACGCGCGACGTGCTTGCGGTGTTTGATAAGGCGTGCGATGGGTTTAATCAAATGCGCCTGTGCGAGGGCGAAAAACTTGCGGAGGATGTGCGCAGCCGCTGCGCAGCGATTGAGCGCATGGTCGGTGAGGTGGAGACGCGCTCGCCTGAACGGGTCAAGGAGTATCGTGAAAAGCTGCTGGCCCGTATGCAGGAGGTGCTGGCAGATACCAGCATTGACGAGACGCGCATTCTGACAGAAGCGGCCATCTATGCGGATAAGACTGCGGTGGATGAGGAAACTGTGCGTCTGCGCAGCCATCTGCATCAGATGGATGAGATGCTGAAAGAGACGCAGCCGGTTGGCCGCAAGCTGGATTTCCTCGTGCAGGAGATGAACCGCGAAGCAAACACCATCGGCTCTAAGGCGAACGATGTGGCGATGGCGCGCATCGTGGTGGATATTAAGAGTGAAATTGAAAAAATCCGCGAGCAGATCCAAAATATCGAGTGATATAAATATTTTTGCGCCTTTAGCGCGATGCAATTAGCCGCTCTGTGAGCGGCATCCAAAAGTCGAGATTCAAGGTGAATTGGCCGCAGGCCAAGAGCGGGCGGTCCGGGCCGTGCCCGACTTTTGGATACGACTCATTCGTGTGGAAGCGTGCTTCCGCACGAGACGAAATTGAAAGGGGGCGGCACGGGTGAAACTCATCAATATCGGGTTCGGTAATATGGTGGCCTCGTCGCGGCTGATTGCCATTGTCAGTCCGGAGTCTGCGCCGGTCAAGCGCACGGTGCAGGAGGCGCGTGACCGCGGCATGGTAATTGACGGTACCTATGGCCGCCGCACGCGTGCCGTGTTGATTATGGACAGCGACCATGTGGTGCTCAGTGCTTTGCAGCCGGAAACAGTGGCGGCCCGCTTTGCGGGCGATACGGAGGAAGGAGCGAGTGAAGATGCGTAAAGGAACCTTATATGTATTTACCGGCCCATCGGGCGCAGGCAAAGGGACGCTGCTCTCGCGCCTGCAGGAACAGGACGACCGCCTGTTCTATTCGATTTCCGCGACCACGCGCGCGCCGCGTCCGGGCGAAACAGACGGTGTGCAGTATTACTTCCTTTCCAAGGATGAATTTGAGGAAAAAATTGCACAGAACGCCTTTTTGGAGCACGCGCGCTATGTGGATAATTACTATGGCACGCTCGAAGCACCGGTCAACGAAAAACTTGACGAGGGTTATGACGTGGTTCTCGAGATCGAGGTGCAGGGCGCAATGCAGGTGCATGAAAAGCGGCCGGATGCAGTGATGGTATTCATCGCGCCGCCCTCGTTTGAAGAGCTGGCCGCGCGGCTGCGCGGACGCGGCACCGAGGACGAGGAAAAGGTGCTCAAACGTCTGGAAACCGCCAAAGAGGAGTTGAAATTCCAAGACCGGTTTGATTATGTCGTTGTCAACGATGAGCTGGACCGGGCTGTGGAAGAACTCAGGGATATTCTGGCAAAGCGCCGTACATAACGGCGCGGTTCTTTTCATAAATAATACAAAGGGTAATATAAGGAGATTGGATTACTATGCTGAAACCTTCAATGCAGGAATTGATGAAACGTGTGGGCAACCGCTATCTGCTGGTCAATCTGGCTGCGCAGCGCGCCCGCGATATCGCCGAACAGGCGGAGGAGAGCGGTGAGCAGCTGCCGGATAAGGCGGTAAAACTGGCGCTTGACGAGATTGCAGCCGGCACAATTGTCTATCGTCCGGGTCCGAAAACCACGCCGGTGATTGCGCAGAATAATGCGATTGCAGCGGCAATGGTCGATGTGGACGACACCATTGATTTGGACGACGAAGAGGGCGCGGTTTCCGACGAGGACAACGCCGAAGTGCAGGAGGAGGAGGAAACCCGCCGCCTGGACGAGTTTGACGACCATGAGCTGGACGACGGCGATGTGCCGGAGGAGGACCGCTGAGCCATGCTTCTGGCTGGGAAAACCGTGGTGCTGTGTGTGACGGGCGGCATTGCGGCCTATAAAGCCGCCGACCTGACCAGCAAGCTGCGTCAGGCGGGGGCGACGGTGCGTGTGCTGATGACCGAATCAGCTACGCAGTTCATTTCTCCCATCACGTTTGAGACCCTGTCGGGTTATCGTACGGTGGTGGACACCTTCGACCGCAACTTTGCGTGGGAGGTAGAGCATATTTCGCTGGCAAAAGCCGCCGATGTGTTCGTTATCGCGCCTGCGACGGCCAATATCATTGCGAAAGCCGCGCACGGCATTGCGGATGATATGGTTTCGACCACGCTGCTGGCGACTAAGGCACCGGTTGTTATCGCGCCTGCGATGAATACCGGCATGTACGACAATCTGGTCACGCAGCAAAACCTGAACACCTTGCGTGCGCGGGGCTTTCACATCGTCGACCCGGCGGCGGGACACCTCGCCTGCGGGGATACGGGACGCGGCAAGCTGCCGGATACGCCGACGCTACTGCACGGCATCGAGCAGGCGCTCACGCCGCAGGACCTCAAGGGGCTGCGGGTGCTGGTCACTGCCGGGCCCACGCAGGAGGCGCTCGACCCGGTGCGCTTCCTGTCCAATCATTCGACGGGTAAGATGGGCTACGCCATTGCGGCACGCGCGGCGATGCGTGGGGCGACGGTCACGCTGGTTTCCGGTCCGACCGCGCTGGCAACACCTTTGGGTGTCGAGCGCGTGGACATTGTCTCCGCGCGCGACATGTACGACGCGGTGCTATCCCGCGCAGATGCGCAGGACATCATCATCAAGGCCGCCGCAGTGGGCGACTATCGGCCCGCGCAGACGGCAGATGAAAAGCTGAAAAAGAACGACGATGATTTGTCCGTCGCTCTGGTACGCAACCCGGACATTCTGGCAGAACTTGGCCGGAACAAGCGGCCGGGGCAGCAGCTTTGCGGCTTTGCGATGGAGACGCAGAACCTTTTGGAGAACGCTGCCGACAAGCTGCGCCGCAAAAACTGCGATATGCTGGTTGCCAACTCTTTGCGCGACAAGGGCGCGGGTTTCGGCACAGACACCAACGCCGTCACGCTGCTGTTTGCGGACGGGACGCGCGAAACTCCGCCGCTCATGCCTAAAGAGGATGTGGCGGACGTAATTTTTGACCGCCTGCTGGCGATGCGGGCAAACTAAACTGGAAAGAGAAAGGAGTATAGCGGTTGACGGAACACATCTGTGCGGTTGCCGTGGACGCGGCGACCTACGCCATCGACAAGCTGTACTCCTACCGTGTGCCGGACGAGCTGCGGGAACAGGTGCAAATCGGCACCCGTGTTCTCGTGCCGTTCGGCTTTGGCAATAAACGGGCGGAAGCGGTCGTGCTCGCGTTCCGAGAGGATGCGGGCGGGCATAAGCTCAAGCCGGTCATCGAGGTGCTGGACGATACGCCGATTTTGACTGCGCAGCAGCTCAAACTTGCCGCGTGGATGCGCGAGCGGCTGTACTGCACTTTTTTTGATTGTGTGCATGTTATGCTGCCCGCAGGACTGTGGTTCAAGCGCAACGAGACCTATACGCTTGCACCCGATGTCGACCTTGCTGCGTTGCGGCAGCGGGACGGAGACGCGGGGCGCGTACTCGCGTTGTTCGACCAGCCGGGGCAAACGCTGGCGGTATCCGATGTCCGGCAGCGGCTGGGCGGCAAGAGCGTCACCCGCGTGCTGGATGCGCTGACGGGCGAGGGTGTGCTGATTTATCACAGCAATACTGTGCAGAAATCGGGTGACAAGACTGAGAAGATGCTCGCGCTCGACATGGAGGCGGGCGAGGCGATGGCGCGCATCAGCCGCCGCAGCCCCGCGCGGCTGGATGTGGTGTCGGTGCTGGCAGACGGCGGCTGGATGAGCCAGAAAGAGCTGGTTTACATGACCGGCGTGACCGATGCGGCGCTGCGCGACATGGTCAAGAAGGGCATACTGCGCGCACGGCAGGAGGAACGCCTGCGCACGCCGGATTTTTCCGAGGTGCCGCCTGCACCGCTCCCGGTACTCAGCGAACAGCAGCAGCAGGCGTACGACGGACTTGCCGCCTTGATGGACGAGAATGCGCCGCGCGCGGCGCTGTTGTTCGGCGTGACCGGCAGCGGCAAAACGCAGGTGTATCTCAAGCTCATTGCGCACGCGCTCGAGCAGGGCAAAAGTGCAATCGTGCTTGTGCCTGAGATTGGGCTGACGCCGCAGGTCATGCGGCAGTTCGCCGCACAGTTTGGTGATGCAGTCGCTGTGCTGCATTCTGCGCTGTCGGCCGGAGAACGGTATGACAGCTTTAAGAAAATCAAATCCGGCCGCGCGCGCGTTGTTGTTGGAACGCGCTCGGCGGTGTTCGCGCCGGTCGAGCACCTGGGGGTGCTCATCCTCGACGAGGAGCAGGACGGTGCGTATAAATCCGAGCAGTCCCCGCGCTATCATGCACGCGACGTGGCAAAGTACCGCGCTGCACACGAAAGCGCGTTGCTCGTGCTCGGCTCTGCGACCCCCTCGGTCGAGACCTATTACGGGGCAAAGCAGGGCAAATATCCGGTGTTTTCGCTCACCGAGCGGTTTATGGGTGCCAGTTTGCCTGAGGTGCAGATTGCAGATTTGCGCGGACAGGCCCGCGAAGGGCGCAGCGGTGTCATCGGTCAGCAGCTGGAAAGTGAGCTGATTGACACGCTGAACCGTGGCAAACAGTCGATTCTGTTCCTCAACCGGCGCGGCAACAGCCGCGTGATTGGCTGCGCGCTGTGTGGCTGGGTGCCCGAATGCCCGTCGTGTTCGACGAGTATGACCTACCACTCGGCTTCCGGTCGCGCGATGTGCCACTATTGCGGCGCATCAATCAAAATTACAGGCACCTGCCCGGTCTGCGGCGGAACGAGTCTGTTTACCGAAACACCGGGCACGCAGCGGGTCGAACAGGAGTTGCACGAAAAATTTCCGTCCGCGCGCGTGCTGCGTATGGATGCGGATACGATGACCACCAAGGGCGCGCACGAAAAGCTGCTGACGCAGTTCGCAAAGGGCGGCGCGGATATCCTGCTCGGTACGCAGATGGTGACCAAGGGGCTGGATTTCGAAAACGTGACACTCGTCGGCGTGCTGGATGCAGACCAAAGTCTCTATGCGCAGGATTACCGCGCACGCGAGCGTACGTTTTCGCTCATCACGCAGGTGGTCGGGCGCGCGGGACGGCGGTTTGACACGGGCAAAGCGGTTATCCAGACCTACAGCCCGACGCATTCGGTCATCCTGACCGCCGCGCGGCAGGACTATGAAGCGTTTTATGAGCGTGAGATGGAAACGCGGCAGGCGCTGCAATGCCCGCCGATGTGCGATTTGACCGTGCTGACTGCGGTGGGCGAGGTCGAACAGCAGGTGCTGGCAAGTCTGCTTTCCCTCAAAACCCGCCTGCAAAGCCTGATGGAAGGGCAGTATACGGACGTGAAAGCGCCTGTGCTCGGCCCGGCGGCGGCGCAGGTGGTCAAGGTGATGGGACGATATCGCTATCATCTGACCATGCGGGCACAAAATACAGCACGTTGGCGCGCGCTGATTGCAGGCGTGATGCGCGAGTTTTTGCAGGACAGCAAAAACCGGGGAATTACCCTGTTTGCAGACGAAAATCCTGATCTATAGCTTCGATTGAGACGTACAGTCCCAATCGAGGGGATGCACCACGCAGCGCGCGGATGCATCCAAAAGCTGCGCAAAGCGCGCAACTTGGCACACTTTGCTATGCACTGGTATAAAAACCGTGATACATGCTCCCGGTTTTTATGCAAAGCAAGATGTTATCTGGCTTTGCGAATAAATGCGTGCCTGCGGCACGGAGGATGCAATATGGAAGAACAATTTGTAATCCGGCGGGCGGCGGCAGAGGATGCGGCTGCGCTGCTGAAAATATATCAGCCGTACATTACGGATACGGTTATCACATTTGAATATGAGGTGCCCACGGCGGAAGAATTTGCCGTGCGCATCACGGACACACTCACGCAGTTTCCCTATCTTGTGTGTGAGCGGGACGGAAAGCCGGTCGGCTATGCTTATGCGCATCACATTCGTGAGCGCGCGGCGTACGATTGGGCGGTCGAGCTTTCGATTTACCTTGCGCCTGCGGCGCAGGGATGCGGCGTGGGTACGGTGCTGTACCGCTGCCTGATTGATTTGCTGGAAAAGCAAAATGTACGTATTTTGTACGGCTGTGTCACGCTGCCGAACGAAAAAAGCCGCCGTCTGCATGAAAAGCTGGGCTTTGTACTCACGGGCGTGTGGCACGGTTCGGGATGGAAGTTCGAACGGTGGCACGACGTGGGCTGGTTTGAAAAGCGCATGGGCGGGGACGGACCGGCGCAGCCGGTCGTGCTGTTTCCCAAGCTCGAAGAAGAAAAAATACAGGAATGTTTGCGCCGGTATACGGCAATGCTGAAGGATGGAGGACTGAACTGACATGGCACTTCGTAAAATTCTGACACAGGGCGATGAACAGCTTTTGAAGCACAGCCGCAAGGTGGAAAAATTCGACACGCGTCTGCACACACTGCTTGACGATATGCGTGAGACGCTGGAAAATTCGGGCGGCGTCGGTCTTGCCGCACCGCAGGTCGGTGTATTGCGCCGCGTGGTCGTGCTGCTGGACGTCAACACCGAGCCGGAGGAGCTGATCGAGCTGGTCAATCCTGAGGTGATTGAGACACGCGGCGAAGAGCGTGTGGTTGAGGGTTGCCTGTCCGTACCGGGCGTATATGGCTACGTTACCCGCCCGACCTGGGCCAAAATCCGTGCGCAGGACCGCGACGGCAACTGGTTTGAGCGCGAGGGCGAGGGCATTGTCGCGCAGTGTTTCTGCCATGAGACCGAGCATCTGGACGGCCATCTGTTTACCGAGAAGGTAGAGGAATATGTCGATCCCGAGGACTTGCAGCAGGGCGATGAGGGAGATGCGGAATGAGGCTGGTATTCATGGGCACGCCGGATTTCGCCGTGCCGAGCTTGCAGGCGCTCATTGACGCGGGGCATGAGGTGTGCGCGGTGTACACCCAGCCCGATAAGCCGCAGGGCCGCAAGCAGATTCTGACTCCGCCGCCGGTGAAAACATTGGCGCTGGAGCACAACATCCCGGTCTATCAGCCGCAGACGCTCAAAAACGAGGACGCCCAGGCGCAGCTGCGCGCGCTCGCACCTGAGGGTATCATTGTGGTGGCCTACGGCAAACTGCTGCCGAAAGCCGTGCTGGATATCCCGCCGCGCGGATGCATCAATGTGCATGGTTCACTGCTGCCGCGCTGGCGCGGCGCCGCGCCCATCCAGTGGTCGGTCATCGCGGGCGACCAAAAAGCAGGCGTGACAACCATGCTCATGGCCGAGGGGCTGGACACGGGCGATATGTTGCTGAAGTACGAAACCGAAGTCGGCGTGCGGGAGACTGCGGGCGAGCTGTTTGACCGGCTGGCGCAGGCGGGGGCGCAGCTGCTGGTGGAAACACTCGACCGGCTCGACACCATCACGCCTATCCCGCAGGATGACAGCCAAAGCTGCTATGCGCATATGCTGGATAAGCAGATGGCGGCGATAGACTGGTCCAAATCGGCGCATGAGATTGATTGCCTGATTCGTGGCCTGAATCCATGGCCGGTCGCCTTGACAACACTGGACGGTGCGCGGCTCAAGGTGTATGCGGCGCAGCCGGTGGACGGCAAGGGAAAGCCGGGCGAAGTGCTGGTGAGCGATGCGAAAAAGGGGCTTGTAGTGGCGTGCGGCGCGGGGGCGCTTGCACTCGAGGAGATTCAACTGGTCGGCGGCAAACGCATGAAGAGCGCGGATTTCCTGCGCGGCCATGCGGTGGAGAAAGCAACCGTTTTGGGCGAATCAAAGGAGTAAATTATGCCTTATTTTGGTTATTACGGCATCGATATGTATTATATCGTGCTGGTGGTTCCGTGCATTATTCTGGCATTCTGGGCGCAGAGCAAGGTCAAAAGCACCTTCGGCAAATATTCGCAGGTGCTTAATCGACGTGGATTGAGCGGCGCACAAGCTGCGGATGCCGTGCTGCGAGCAAACGGTGTGACCGGCGTGCGTATCGAGCGCGTGTCCGGTCGCTTAACCGACCATTTTGACCCGCGCTCGAACGTCATCCGTCTGTCGGACGCGGTGTATGATTCGACCTCGGTCGCGTCGGTCGGCGTAGCCGCGCATGAGGCGGGCCACGCGGTGCAGCACGCGGTCGGGTATTTCCCCATCCGGCTGCGCTCGGCCATCATCCCGCTGACGCAGTTCGGATCGATGGCGGCGTTTCCACTGATTCTGGCAGGCATTTTCCTCAATTCCGAGGTATTTATCAACATTGGCATCCTTGCGTTTGCGCTGTCGACCCTGTTCCAGCTGGTGACGCTCCCGGTCGAGTTGGACGCATCGCGCCGCGCACTGGCGGCCATTCGCGAACGCAATCTGCTCTATGAGGACGAATACCCGATGGCGAAAAAGACGCTGACCGCCGCCGCGATGACCTATGTGGCCGCACTGGCCGTATCGCTCGCGCAGCTTTTGCGACTGTTGCTGATTTTTGGAGGACGGAGACGAGATGACTGACAAACGCCCGCGCACGGCGCGCGAAGCCGCAGCCTTTGCACTGTTCTCGATGGACGAGGACGGCGCGTGGTCGGACGGCGCGCTGCATCAGTGCCTTGCCCGCGCTGCACTCGAAAGCCGTGATGCGGCGCTCGCTTCCCGGCTGGTGTACGGCACGGTGCAGAACGAGATGCTGCTCGACTGGTATCTGCGGCATTTTTCCAGCGTGCGGCTCAAAAAGATTGCGCCGCGCGTGCGCATCTGCCTGCGCATGGGGCTGTATCAGCTGATTTTGATGGATAAAATCCCGCCGCACGCTGCAGTCGCGGAGACGGTGGAACTGGTGCGGCGGTACTGCCGTGCGGACGGGCGCACGGTTTCCTTTGCGAACGCCGTGCTGCGGCACGCGGCAGACGCAGTGCAAAATAGCAGTCTGCCCGTGCTGGACTGTCCGGACAAGGAAAGTTACTACGCTCTGAAATACAGCCATCCCGAATGGCTGGTGCGGTTGTGGTCCGAGCAGTTCGGGCAGAAAATGGCCGAAAAGCTGTGTCAGGCGGACAACGCGGATACGCCGGTGTCCGTGCGTGTGAATCTTTTGAAAACCACGTCGGAAGCCGCGCGCGCCGCGCTCGAAAGCGCGGGATTGACCGTGCAGGCGCATCCGGCATTCGATGATATCCTGCTCTGTACTGGTGGGGATGTGGCGGCAATGCCCGCATTTCAGGCGGGCGAAATCACCGTGCAGGACGCGGCAAGCGCGCTCGCGGCTGCGGTGGCCGACCCCAAGCTGGGCGACACAGTGCTCGACTGCTGCGCCGCACCCGGCGGCAAGAGCTTTGCCATGGCCGGACGCATGCAGGGGCGCGGCAGCGTGACTTCGTGCGATATTTACGAACATAAGCTGACCCGTATCAGAGAAGGCGCGCAGCGGCTGGGGCTTTCAAATATCCAGACTGCCTTGCAGGATGCCGCTGCGCCGCGGGACGAGTGGAAGGGTACAGCGGATGTGGTCCTGTGCGATGTGCCGTGCTCGGGACTGGGTATCATCCGCAAAAAGCCGGAAATCCGCTACAAAGACCCCGCAGAGCTGGAAAATCTGCCTGACTTGCAGGCGAAAATCCTGCAAAACTGCGCGCAGTATGTCAAATCAGGCGGCACGTTGGTCTACTCGACCTGCACGATTTTGCAGCGCGAAAACGAGGACGTGGTGCGCGCGTTTCTCGCCGCAAACCCGTCGTTTGAGGCCGTGCCGTGGGAACACAAGGCATGCGGCGCACGCGAGGACGGCATGGTGACGCTGCTGCCGCCCGTACATCAGACCGACGGCTTTTTTATCGCCAAAATGAGGAAGAAGAACGCATGACAGAAATCAAGTCCCTGACAATCGAAGAACTGAAAGCCGAGCTTGCCCAGATGGGTGAAAAGCCGTTCCGCGCGGGACAGATCTTCAAATGGCTCCACCAAGGGGTAGAGTCCTTTGAAGAGATGTCCAACCTGTCCAAAGACCTGCGCGCGCGGCTGGCCGAACGCTTTGTGCTGACCGTGCCGCAGGTGGCGCGCAAGCAGGTAAGTAAAGTGGACGGTACGGTCAAATATCTGTGGCGGCTGCGGGATGGCGACTGCGTCGAATCCGTGCTCATGCACTACGAGCACGGCGTGTCGGTCTGCGTGTCCACGCAGGTGGGCTGCCGGATGGGGTGCAAGTTCTGCGCTTCGGGTTTGAACGGTCTCAAACGCCACTTATCCGCAGGCGAAATTCTGGATGAAGTGCTGTTTATGCAGAAGGACAGCGGTGAGACGGTGTCCAACATCGTGCTGATGGGCACGGGTGAGCCGCTCGATAACTACGACAACGTGCTCAAATTTCTGCATCTGGTCAGCTGTCCCGAGGGCATCAATATCGGACAGCGGCATATTTCCTTGTCAACAAGCGGAATTGCTGATAAAATAGAGAAGTTAGCGGGAGAAAAATTGCAGATAACCTTATCGGTGTCTCTGCATGCGCCGGACGATGAGACGCGCTCGTCCATCATGCCGGTAAACGACGCGTATCCGGTCGAGCGGCTGATGCGCGCCTGCCGATACTATTTCGACACGACCGGGCGGCGCATTTCCTACGAGTACATGATGGCGCGTGATAAGACCGACCGCCCATGGCAGGCGGAAAAGCTGGCCGCGCTCCTGCGCGGCAGGCCCGCGCACGTTAATCTCATTCCGCTCAACGAGGTGGCGGAAAGCCCGCTGCGGCCTTCGCGGCCCGAGGCGGTGCGCCGTTTCCAGCAGGCGTTGGAAAAGCGCGGCGTAACCGCGACCGTGCGTCGGCGGCTCGGCCCGGACATTGATGCCGCCTGCGGCCAGCTGCGCCGCAGAGAACTGCAAAAACAGCAGAGTTAAGGCCGGTTGAACCAAAACCGGATACCCGAACGGGAGATATCATCCTTACAAGACACTGGAGGTGTTCCTATGGAATGGTTTGGCTTGACGGACAGAGGCCGTGTGCGCCCGACCAATCAGGATATCTATCAAATCGAAGCGCGGGAGGATAACCAGACCGTGCTGCTTGTCGTGTGCGACGGCATGGGCGGCGCAAACGCGGGCAACGTGGCCAGCCGCTTTGCCGCGCAGTCGTTCATGGAGGCGGCACGTAGTGCGTTGAATGAGGCGTTGGATGCGCAAAAAAGGCAAACACTGCTGTCGTATGCGCTGGTGCAAGCCAATGATACGGTGTTTTCACTTGCCGGACGGCAGCCCGAATTCCGTGGCATGGGCACCACGCTGGTTGCGGCGCTGGTACAGGGCGAAGAGGCGACCATCCTGAATGTCGGGGACAGCCGAGCCTACTTATTCGATGGCACGCGCCTGCACCAGTTGACCGAGGATCACTCCTATGTCGAGGAGATGCGCCGTCAGGGCCGCATCACGGAAGCAGACGCCCGCACACATCCTCAAAAAAATCTGATCACCCGTGCGGTCGGCGTGGAGCCGGACGTGGACGGCGATCTGTTTGAAGCACGGCTCGCGCCGGGCGAGGTTCTGCTGCTTTGCTCGGACGGGTTGACCGGCATGGTTGAGGACGAGAAAATCGCGCAGACACTCAAAGATGCCAAAACGCTCGCGCTGGCGGGCGATGCGCTGCTGACCCTCGCGCTGGAGGGCGGCGGCCGCGATAATATCACGGTTGCGCTGTTCACCCGCGGCGCGGAAGAGGAGGCGTAACCCCCTATGGATAAATATATCGGCAAACTGCTCGGCGGCCGGTATGAGATCATTGATGTGGTTGGCGTGGGCGGCATGGCGGTCGTTTATCGTGCGCGCTGCCATGTGCTCAACCGCTATGTCGCCGTCAAAATTCTCAAGGACGAATATGCCAAAGACCCGGATATCCGTAAGCGATTCTCGATTGAATCGCAGGCGGTCGCCAAGCTCAGCCATCATAACATCGTGTCGGTGTATGATGTCGGCAGCGAAAACGGAACGGACTATATCGTCATGGAACTGATTGAGGGGATTACCCTCAAGGAATATTTGCAGAAAAAAGGTCACTTGGGCTGGCAGGAGGCTGTGTTCTTTGCAGAACAAATCTGCCGCGCGCTGATACACGCACACTCCCGCGGCATCATCCATCAGGACATCAAGCCGCAGAACGTTATTATTCTGCGCGACGGTACGGCAAAGCTGACCGACTTCGGCATTGCGTCTTTTGCAACTACGCAGGAAACCCGCGTGGTGCAGGAAGCCATCGGATCGGTGCATTATATCTCGCCCGAACAGGCGAAAGGCTCCAAGATCGATTACCGCACGGACATTTACTCGCTGGGCGTTGTGATGTACGAGATGCTCACCGGCAAGCTGCCGTTTGAGGGCGAAACGGCCCTGCAGGTTGTCATGCAGCACCTAAATGCCGTGCCGCTCACGCCGAGTGAACTCATGCCCGGCATCCCCAAGGGACTGGATGAGATTGTGATGCACGCCATGTGCGCCAACATCAATAAGCGTTATGCTTCGGCGGAAGCGCTGTATGCGGATTTGGAGCAACTCAAAAACGATGCGCAGACACGCTTCGGCTATGCGTGTGCGGATGACGAAGCAGGTGAAACGCAGGTCATCGGCCGTGACGTGCAGCGCGCGGCACGCCGCACAGCCGTGCAGGAGCAAGCGGCGCATGCGGCAGCGCAGCGGCGCGAGACTGCGACAGCAGTACGTGAGCCGGAAGGCTTTTTTGAGCGCCTGGCCGAACGTCCGGGACTGGCCGCAGGCATCGCGGTGGCGGTTGTGGCGGTCATTGCGCTGGTGGTGGTCGGTCTGTTGATTGTCACGGGCGGCAACGGTGAGGAAAAGCTGACGGTGCCGTCGCTGGTCGGGCAGACAATTGATGACGTGATGGCCGATTCGACTTATACAGGTCAGTTTACCATTCAGGAGGCCGCGAACCGGCTGGAATCCGAGCGACCGGTGGGCGAGATTCTGGAACAGGATCCTGAACCGGGAACCAAGGTGACCAAAGGCACAATCATTACGCTGACTGTCTCTGCGGGCGGCGATAATGTCAGCGACACGTATAAGATCATCGACTTCAAGGGCCGCACGCTGGAATATGCGCAGGCCATGCTGGACGAGCATGACGTCAGTTATCAGACGCAGGAGGAATACAGCGATGAGGTCGAAGCGGGCAAAATCACCCGCACCGATCCCGCTGCTGGCGAAGAATTGGAAAAGGGCGCGACCTTGACCATCTATCTCAGCAAGGGCAAGGAGGAAAAGAAGGCCACAGTGCCCAATCTATACGGCCTGTCGCAGAGTGCTGCAGAGAAGGCACTGACGGATAAAGGACTGGTGCTCGGATCGGTTGATCAGGTAGAAAGCTCCGCGTCCGTTGGTACGGTTGTCTGGCAGTCGGTGAGCAAGGATACGGAGGTCAGCCAAGGAACCGCGATCAACATTCAGATTTCCAAGGGCAAGAGCGAGCAGCCCACCACCCCGGATAATTCGGATCAGGAAGAAAAGCCGGATACCGGCGGTGAGAGCAGCGGAGGCAATGGCGGCAGCACGCAGGAGCCGACCACACCAACCACCGGTTCTGCAACCGTTCCGGTGACATTGCCGGATAATACAGATATGGCCCATGTGGTTATTTCGGTGGACGGCGTGGTGCAGTATGACGAGACGCATGAGACCAGTCTGGGCAGCATTTCGGTACCGTTGACCAGCACGCCCGGACAGCATGAGGTTACAGTCAGCGTGGATGGCGTATCCAGCTCACAGACCTACACGTTCAGCTGACGGGAGGGGCGAAGGTTTGATCGAAGGGATCATTCTCAAAGGCATCGGCGGGTTCTACTATGTGGACACCGCCGAAGGCCTGATTGAGTGCAAGGCGCGCGGGCGCTTTCGGAAAACGGTGGGCAAGCCCATTGTGGGCGATCGCGTGACGCTTGAAATTCAGCCGGAGGACGGCACGGGCTATCTGCTCGACATTGCGCCACGCAAAAACAGTCTGGTACGGCCTGCGGTGGCCAATCTTGATCTGCTGGTAGCGGTCGCCTCAGCCGCACCACCCGTGACCGACCCGTTTTTGATCGACAAGGTGACGGCGATTGCGGTACACAAGGAGATCGGCGCACTGGTGGTCATCAATAAAACGGACGAAAACCAGGGAGACGCGCTGTTTGAAACCTATCAGAAAAGCGGTATAGATGTACTGCGTGTCAGTGCACTGACCGGCGACGGTATCGACGCGCTCAAAGAGCGTTTGCGTGGACGTGTAGCAGCGTTTGCCGGCAATTCGGGCGTGGGAAAGTCGAGCGTGCTCAACCGCATCGACCCGCAGTTCGGCGCGGCGGTAGGCGCCATTTCCGACCGCATCGGACGCGGCAAACATACTACACGGCATGTTGAGCTGCATCCGATTGCGGGCGGCGGTTACATCGCGGACACCCCCGGCTTTTCCTCGTTTGAGACCGAGCAGATGGACTTGGTACTGGCGGAGGACCTGCAATATGCGTTCCCTGAGTTTGCACCCTATCTCGGTCGATGTCAGTTTACCGGGTGCGCACATGTAAAAGAAAAAGGCTGTGCGGTGCGGGCGGCGGTCGAAGCAGGAGAGATTGCCAGAAGCCGCCATGAAAGCTATGTGAAGCTGTACGACAGCGTAAAGGATTTGAAACAATGGGAGATTTCCAAGGGCGGCACGCGCTGATTTTCGCGGCTGCACCCGAAACCGAATACGACTACATCCGCGCGTTTCTGGCGGAGCACCCGGATGCGCTGATTGCATGTGCGGACGGTGGTCTGCGCCATGCGCGCGCGCTTGGACTGCATCCGGATTTTATGATTTCAGACTGCGATTCCATGCCGGAGGTCGAGGGCGCGGAGATTATTCGCCTGAAGCCGGAAAAGGATGACACGGATACGCAGGGCTGTCTGCGCGAGGTGTTCCGCCGCGGCTGTACCGAGGCGACGCTCGTCTGCGCGACCGGTGGGCGCATCGACCATATGCTGGCCAACCTATCGCTGCTGGAAGAAGCATATGCCATGGGTGGGCGTCTGGCCGTGCTCGATCGGCAAAACCGCATCGTTTTGCATGAGGGCGGCTGTCAGAAATTCAAAATGCCGGCGGCGTACCGCTATTTCTCCATTGTGCCGCTGGATGCTGTGCTGCATGGCGTGACGATTGAAAATGCAAAATATCCGTTGCGTGATGCAACGGTCACGCGCGCAGGCATGATTACCATTTCTAACGAGGCTGCGGCAAACGAGATTGTTACGGTCGAAATCCGCGATGGGCGTGCGCTCGTCGTCTTTTCGCGCGACTTTGACCGCGCTTTGTGAAATATCCACACCAAAACCGCCCAAACCGGCGGTTTTTTCTATTCTTCTGTTTTGCAGTTTTGCAGGCGCGGACTTGCAAAAATAAACCGGCAGGCATATAATAAAACCATAGAGAGACGAAAAGGGAGTGCTGAGCAGTGGCATTGAAACCGATTTCCAGAATCGCGGCGGGGGTACAGGCATCAACAACGCTTGTCATCGACTCGCTGTTCAAGCAGATGAAGGCCGAGGGTAAGGATGTGGTCGGCTTTGGCGCGGGTGAGCCGGATTTCCCGACTCCGGAACACATCAAGCAGGCAGGTATCGAAGCAATTGAGAATAACCAGACCCGCTATACGCCGGCAGCCGGTCTGATGGAGCTGCGCGAGGCAGCGTGCTATCGGCTGAAAGCGGATTTCGGTCTCGACTATGAGCCGAAGCAGATTGTCGTGGCTTCGGGCGCGAAGCACTCGGTTTATATCGCGCTGATGACGCTGTGCAACCCGGGCGATGAGGTCGTCATCGCGGCACCTTACTGGGTCAGCTATTCGGAAATGGTGCAGCAGGCGGGCGCGGTGCCGGTGATTGTGACGGCGGAAGAAGAGCAGGACTTCAAGATAACGGCGGCGCAGCTGGAAGCGGCTATCACGGACAAAGCCAAGGTGTTTATGCTCAACTCGCCCTGCAATCCGACGGGTATGGTTTACACCCGCGAGGAGCTGGAAGCGATTGCGGAGGTTTGCTGCCGCAAGAATATCTATGTCATTGCGGATGAGATTTACTGCAACCTGGTGTACGATGATATTGAATTTGTTTCCTTTGCGTCACTGAATGAGGATGTGAAGAACCGCACCATTATTGTCAACGGCGTATCCAAGAGCTACGCCATGACCGGCTGGCGCATCGGTTACAGTGCGTCCAATCCGGAGCTGGCGCGCGTGATGAGCAATTATCTGAGCCACTCGACATCCGCTCCCTCTACGATTTCGCAGTATGCGGCCATTGTGGCGCTCAAGGGCCCGCAGGAGGATATGCAGGTGATGAAGCAGGCGTTCGAGGCACGCCGCGACCATTTGGTGGAGCGCATGAACCGCATTGAGGGTGTTTCCTGCATCAAGCCGCAGGGTGCGTTCTATGTGATGATGAACATGAAGAACTTCCTCGGAAAAACCATGTACGGCAAGAAAATCGAGAGCGCGGAGGATTTTGCGCAGCTCTTCCTGGAAAAGGGCTTGGTTGCGACGGTGCCTTGCACCGCGTTTGCCGCACCGGGCTTTGTTCGCTGGAGCTATGCGACCTCGCTGGCGGAGATTGATAAGGGCCTTGACCGGCTGGAGGAGTTTATCAAGAACGCATAAAAATGAACCATATCAAAAGGACGTGCAAAAGCACGTCCTTTTTGTTTCTATATGGAAAGCGGAGAGAGCAGCGGCAGCAGAAGCCGGTATTCGGTGAATTCTCCGCTGGTGTATACTTGTTTGAGCTTGAAGCCAAAGTGGAGGTACATCGGCACGTTTTCACGTGACAGCGTCTCGAGCGCGATCGCCGGATAGCCTTGCGCGGCGGCGTGCTCAATGGCACCTTCCAGCAGTTCGCGCGCAATACCTGTACCGCGGTAGGGCTTTGCTACCGCGAACTGCGCGATATAATACGGCCGGCCGCAATAGCGTTTGTACCAGTTTGCGCTGTGTACCGCCAAAACCGGACGGCTGTTGCGCATAATTTGCGTCAGCAGAGAATTGGGGATGTCACGTAAGGCGCGGCTGTGGCGCAGGGCGTAGAAAAACTGCCCAATCGGGCCAAAGCGGGACAGGCGGCGCGGGTCTGCGCCGACGAGCGCGCCCGCCAGCGTGCCGTCCGGTGCATCGCATACGAACACGTCCCCGCGGGAGAAAAAGTAGCCTTGTCCGAGGCTGAGAATGGTCGGGCCGATTGTGTGGGCGGTTTCCGGGTCGATGCCGGAAAACTGCTGCTGCAATTCCTGCTTTTCGTAAAACTGGTCAAACATCAGCGCGGCCAGTGCCGCGCGGTCTTCCTGCCGGGCTTTTCGCATGATGGCACCTCCTGTATCCCTTGCTGCCCTGATGATAGCATGTGTTTCTGTGTTCGTCAAGCGACAGGGCGCGGCGGCGTGTCAAATACACGGGGCGGGGTGGAGAATTCTTTGTTTATTGTTACAATATGTGCGCGAAACAGGGCGATTTGGCTTGAAATGTGCCGTGTGCAGTGTTAAAATAAATAAGCTGTATAATTGTCTGACCGTTTGCTGTTGCAATCAAAAAAAGATAGAGTTGAAAGGACGACTGACATGAATAACGTGTATGAAAGCCCGCTGTCCTCGCGCTACGCTTCGGACGAGATGCTGTATGTGTTCTCTTCGGATATGAAGTTCTCGACTTGGCGCCGTCTGTGGGTGTCGCTTGCCAAGGCGGAGATGGCGCTTGGCCTGCCTATCACGCAGGAACAGGTCGATGAGATGGAGGCCCACCTGACCGACATTGATTACGATACCGCGCGCGCACGCGAGAAGGAAGTTCGTCATGATGTCATGGCGCATGTGTATACCTTCGGCAAAGCCGCACCCAAGGCGGCCGGTATCATTCATCTGGGCGCGACCAGCGCTTATGTTGGTGACAATACCGATATTATCCAGATTCGTGAGGGCCTGCTGCTGGTGCGCAAAAAGCTCGCGGTTGTGCTGGACAAGCTCGCGCGCTTTGCGGATGCGCACAAGGTGCAGCCGACACTCGGATTCACGCATTTCCAGCCCGCGCAGCTTACTACCGTCGGCAAGCGCGCGACGCTTTGGATGAACGAGCTTCTGATGGATCTGAATGAGGTCGAGTACCGCATCGAAAACCTGCGCATGCTCGGCTCGAAGGGCACGACCGGCACGCAGGCGTCCTTTATGGAACTGTTTGACGGGGACGAAGCCAAGGTCAAGGAGCTGGAAAAGCGCATTGCGGACGATTTTGGGTTTGCAGGTGTTGTTCCGGTATCCGGTCAGACCTATTCGCGCAAGATTGACGCACAGACGCTGGCAACGCTTGCCGGCATTGCCGAATCCGCATCCAAGTTTGCTACCGACCTGCGTCTGCTTCAGCATCTCAAGGAGATTGAGGAGCCGTTTGAAAAGCATCAGATTGGCTCGTCCGCAATGCCGTATAAGCGCAATCCGATGCGTTCCGAGCGTATCTGCGCGCTGGCGCGTTACGTCATCTGTGACAGCCTCAATCCAGCCTTTACCTCCGCAACGCAGTGGTTTGAGCGCACACTGGATGACTCTGCCAACAAGCGCATTTCCGTGCCGGAGGCGTTCCTCGCGGTCGATGCCATTCTTAATATCATGATTAACGTGGTATCCGGTCTGGTGGTTTATCCCAAGGTCATTCATGCGCATGTGATGAACGAACTGCCTTTCATGGCGACCGAGAACATCATGATGGACGCAGTCAAGCGCGGCGGCAACCGGCAGGAGCTGCATGAGCGCATCCGTGAGCATTCGATGGCAGCCGGTAAGCGGATTAAGGAAGAGGGTCTGGACAACGACCTGATTGATCGCATCGCAGCAGACCCGATGTTCGGCATGACGCGTGAGCAAATTCTCGAGCATCTGGACCCGGCGGCTTACATCGGCCGCTGCCCGTCTCAGGTGGACGAGTTCCTCAGTGAGTGCGTCCGTCCGGCGATTGCACCTTATCTGGAGGGGGAAGAGGTTACCGTGGAGATCAACCTGTAAGCATGCGGCGCGCTGAGGTTGACTTTTAAGTAGTTTCGCAGTATACTACTCTAGCTGTGAAAGAAAACGAAGGAGGCAGAAAAATTGAAGAAAAGTGTGATTTCCTTCATTGCTGTCATGCTCTTGATTATTTTCCTGGGTGTGACCGCAGTGACAGGTGTGTATATTCCGGGGGGCTGGACGATGCCGTTCCGGGATACGGCGGCATCGGATACCGCTGATACGACAGACACCACTGCGGATGATACGGCAAACCAAACCGCAACGGATCAAACATTGACCGATAGCACCACGGAGGAAGCCGCGGAGACAGCGGAAGAAACGACGGCGGACTCTCTCAAGGCTATCATTCCGAGTGTGCTGGACACCGAAAACGGTATTCGTCTGGGCCTCGACTTGGTTGGCGGTTCGCGTATTGTGTATGAAGCACAGATTCCGGACGGCTATGATATGTCCAATCTGGCGGATGATATGAACTCGGTTCAGAAGGTCATCCGTCAGCGCCTGACCGATAAGGGCTTTACCGAAGCGACCGTCACCCTGACGGGCGATAATCGTGTGACGGTTGAGATTCCGCAGATCACCAATCCGGAAGAGGCGGTGCAGACGCTCGGTACGACCGCGCAACTGCTCTTTATGGATGCGGACGGCAAGGAATGGCTGACCGGCGAGGACATTGCCAAGGCTTCCTACGGATATGGCAAGCCGACCGGTACCGAAGTGACTGACGAACACTATGTTCAGGTGCAGTTCACCAGCGAGGGCCGCGAAAAGTTCGCTGAGGCTACCGCATCGGTGGCGGCTCGTTCGACGGCGAACGGCGGCGACGGCATGAATCAGCTGTTTATCGTCATGGATGATCAGGTGATCTCTTATCCGTCGGTTAGTGAAAAAATCGACAACGATTCCTGTGTTATCTCGGGCAGCTTTACCCGTGAAAGCGCACAGGAACTGGCTGACCTGATTAATGCCGGCCAGATTCCGTTCTCGCTGACGCAGGTGGAGCTGCGTTCGGTCGGCCCGCAGCTGGGCGCGGACGCGATGCGCACTTCTCTGATTGCCGGTGCAATCGGCGTGCTTCTGGTCTGCCTGTTCATGCTGATCGTTTACCGCATCCCCGGTCTGGTTGCATGCCTTGCACTGGGCTTCTATATCGTAATTGAAGCGCTGATCTTCAGCCTCATTCGTGTCAACCTGTCCCTGCCGGGCATTGCGGGTATCATCTTGTCAATCGGTATGGCGGTGGATGCCAACGTCGTTATCTTTGAGCGCATTAAAGAAGAACTGCGCGCGGGCAAGACGGTCAAGAGCGCAATCGAGTCGGGCTTTAAGCGTGCGTTTACCGCAATTCTGGACTCTAACGTAACCACGTTGATTGCAGCAGCGGTTCTGTTCTTCCTCGGCACCGGTACGATCGTCGGCTTTGCGACCACGCTGGGCATTGGCGTTATCGTTTCCATGTTCACGGCACTGACCGTAACCCACTTCCTGCTCAACCGCATGGTGGATTTCCACATCCGCAGCCCCAAGGCGTACGGCCTGAACGACCATGCGCTGCGTCCGCGATTTGCGGTTCTGAAGAACTTCAAGATTTTCGGCGGCATTTCGATTTTGCTGGTTTTGACCGGTCTGGTTTCGCTGATTCTACTGCCGTTCGGTCAGAACTTCTTCAACCTGAGCATCGACTTTGCGGGCGGTACCGAAATGGAGTTTGCAATGCATCAGGCGGTCGACCAGAATCTCCAGACCGAGATTGGCGACCTGTTTAAAGAGGTTACCGGCACGGAGGCTTCCTCTGTCACCTCTTCGGGCGATAACAATGAGAACGTGCTGATTCGTTCGACCTCGATTGACTCGCAGAAGCGTGAGGCTGTCATCGAAAAGATGACGGAAACCTATGGTTTGACCGAGGATGATATCTACAACAACAACGACGTTTCTGCGTCGGTTGGTTCCGACCTGCAGCGCGCTGCGTTCCTGTGCGCGATTGTTGCGATTGTGTTGATGCTGATTTATATCACCATCCGCTTTGAGCTGACCAGCGGTTTGGCAGCGATTGTCTGCCTGGTACACGACCTGCTGATCATGCTGTCGGTCTATGTCTGGCTGCAGATTCCGCTGGACACCAACTTCATCGCTGCGGCGCTGACTATTTTCGGTTACTCGATCAACGCGTCGATCATCGTATTTGACCGCGTGCGTGAGAATCTGCGCACCGCGCGCAAGGAGCCGTTTGAGGCGGTGGCGGAGCGCAGCGTATGGCAGACCATGGGCCGTACGATCAATACTTCGCTGACCACGCTGTTCACGGTTGGCATGATCTATATTCTGGGTGTACCGTCGCTCAAGCAGTTTACGCTGCCGCTGATTGTCGGCATTCTGGCGGGCGCTTGGTCGTCTATCATGCTGTCCTCCAGCTTGTGGGGCTTCTTCCGCAAGAAGTTCCGCAAAAAGCGCATCTAATTCGGATGAAAAAAGGCCGGGCAAAATGCCCGGCCTTTCATGATTTGTCTGACACAGGGAAAAAGAAACAGACAACAAAGATAACTAAGGGTTGTTTGTCTATCATAGCAGAAGAAGGGAGAAAAGCCATGCGAATCGGAATGTCAACTGCGTGTTTCTATCCGCAGCCGCTGGAAGAGGCCCTGCCGATTATCGCCGGGCTGGGTGTGCGCGCAATTGAAATATTTTTCAATACCGAAAGCGAATTTCAGCCGCGCTTTTATGAGGCCCTGGGGACGCAGGCGCGCAGTCTGGGACTGGACGTGGTATCCGTGCATCCCTATACTTCGCTGATGGAAGGAATGCTGCTGTTTTCCGATTATGCGCGCCGCACGGAGGACGGACTGATGCAGTATCAGCGGTATTTTGAGTGCGCGGCGGCGCTGGGGGCGCGGTTTTTGACCTTTCACGGGGAACGCCATATGGGGCAGCAGGATGATCCGGTCCACTGGGAGCGCAAATGCGCGGTTTATCAGCGGCTTTGTGAAATCGGCACAGCCTGCGGCGTGACGCTTGCCCAGGAAAATGTCGCATGGTGCCGGTCGCGCGATCCGGCGTTCATCCATGCTCTGTACCGCGATGTGCCTGCGCTGCACTATACGTTGGATGTCAAACAGGCGTATCGCGCGGGACAGAGTTGGAAGGCATTCATGGATGCAATGGGGGAGCGGCTGGTCAATGTGCATATTAACGACTTCTCTTCTGAGCAAAGTTGCCTAATGCCCGGTGAAGGCATCATGGATTATGCGGATTTCTTTTCACGGCTGCGTATGAAAGGGTATGACGGTCATACCATTATTGAGGTTTATCGAACCAACTTTGATGTACCGGAGGAGCTGGAACGTGCGGTGCGCACGCTAAGCCGGTTTGCATCGGTATGAAGCAGGAAAAGAGAGACGCAGATTAGGGTGTGTCGATTGACTTTATACCACAAGCGGTGGTATAATAAGGGAAAATACAGGACTGTATACCGGTTTGCAAGGGGGAAACGTAATGAAATGTCCGTTTTGCGGGTTTGATGACAGCAAGGTAGTCGATTCCCGACCGACTGACGAGGGAACGAGTATCCGTCGCCGAAGAGAATGTCTCAAATGTCTCAAGCGTTTTACCACCTATGAAACAGTGGAGCGGATGCCGCTGATGCTGGTCAAGCGTGACGGCACACGGCAGGCCTATGACCGGCAGAAACTGCTGGGCGGCCTTATGAAAGCGTGTGAAAAACGACCGGTATCGCTCATTCAGCTCGAGCAAATCGTGGATAATGTCGAGCAAAAGGTGTTCGGCTCGCTGGAAACTGAGGTGTCCAGTAAAGTGATTGGGGAGCTGGTGATGGAGCAGCTGCGCAAGGTCGATGAGGTGGCTTATGTGCGCTTTGCTTCGGTCTACCGGCAGTTTAAGGATATCAATACCTTTATGGAGGAACTTAATACCCTGCTTAAGGATAAGTGATTTGTCACCATCCCTCACAAAACCGGCATAATGTCCGGGAAAGAAGCGCATAAACCGGGAAAAGAAGATCGAGGACTCAAGGCATGGAAAGTGCTTTGGGTCTTTTTTTATTGGGTAAAAGGGGGATGAAAAGGGAAGAAAAGTTGCAAAAAGAGGGAAAACGAAAAACGGGCAAAAAGAAAAAATGTCGATTTTAGAGAGATTTTCGGACTGTTTTAGGTGAGACGGAATGGAAAAGGGAGAAATTGAAGCAGATCGAACGGAATGGGCTGGGAATGGAAGAGAATGGAGCAAATGGGGCGTATTCAGCATAGAAAAGTTCCGAATTTCGCATCACATAATTATTCGGAGTTTACAGTTCCTTACAGATATTGGACGGATCTTGTGTTGCAAATCCGGCGCCAAGAGCCAAAAAAGTGCGTTTTTTACGGAAAAATTGCTTGTTTTTGCAGGGATAATAACAGGGAGTTTAAGGATAATTGCAATTATGCAAGGATTTTCGATATGGATAGAAGAAAAGGAAAGTCAGAAATGTTATGAGTTATAGAATGAAACATTAGATTAAGGGGAGTTTGTATAGTCAAAAGTTCGGAAATTTATTTTTCAGAAATAATGGATTTATGCGGAGATTTTGAAGGGAAAACGCAAAAAGCTCAGCGTAATTTAAAGAATTAAAGGAGGGTGCGTCATGGAAAAGCAGGGCAAACGGACAAGGGAAATCCGCTTTTACAGTGAGAAGAATAAGGCAATGTGCAGCGTTCACACTACCGGTGCGCGAGACTACACCAAATGGTTAGAGGAACGGGAGAATGTTCGCGGTTACGAGGTCAACGTCGCTTGGGACACCGCCTTTCTCAGTCGGGTTGATCGGGTGGACATCCGCGGCTCGTATCTCACTACAGACTGGACAAGCAATTTCCGCTTGTTCTTCACAGACGGTCATATCGGCATCCGGGAGATGATCTTGAAACGGAAGCTGCATGAGCGCGCCTATGTGGAAAAGCTGGAGCTGTCTCGTCGGTACTGGAAAGCACAGGGCATCGAGGATTGGAAATTGGTAATGGAGGAATGAGAATGTTTATCAAGGTGCTGGAGGAGATCTACCATGTGTTACGACAGGAAACAGACGGCTGCTGGGTGATTCGGTTCGAGAACCCGCAGCGACCGCAGTTTCTGTCTGCTGCACAGATGGAGGTCTGTCAACGCGTGCCTGCTCCCAAACGATATCTGCAAAGCACAGATCGCAAGCGTAAGCCAACCGAATCGGAGCGAAAAAAACTGGCCATGCTGCAACCGATGATAGACGAACCGCACTGCATTTCGAATCTCAGACAGCGAAGGAGCTGGCCGAACAGATCGCAGAAAAGCACCATACCACGCCGAGACGGATTTACCAGCTGTACCTGCTGTATCTGGCGCAGGACAGCCTGATGCCAAAACCGAGGGAACGGTATATGGAGAGCGATACGGAGGTTTTCCAAATCTATCGGCAGGCCATCGAAACGCTGTACTACTCAGCCAAGCGTCCGTCCTTGCGGTCGGTCTACGACTGTATGCTGCTCGAGCACTTCACAGACGATAACGGCAAGCTGCTGGAGGGTCACCCTACATGGCACAGCTTCCGGCAGTATTACTATTCTCACGGATTGCACAAGGGCAGCCAGAAACAGATCAGCAGGGAGGGGCTGACCAACTACCAGCGCAACCACCGGATGCTGTTCGGCAACGCGCAGAACTGGAAAAGTCAGATCGGCTGCTATCAGATGGATGCCACACAGGGAGACCTTTATCTGGTGTCCAGTCTTGACCCAAACACCGTGATCGGCAGACCGAACCTGTATCTGGCAGTCGATACGGTTACCGGTCTGATCGCCGGATTTTACGCAGGCATGGAGGCTGGAGAGCAGGCGGTGCTGTACTGTATAGCCAACGCTGCGCAGGACAAGGTGAAGTTCTGTGCCAAGTACGGCATCACGATCACCGCAGACCAATGGCCGAGCGCAGGACTGCCGGGAGAGATCGTTACAGACCGTGGCCGGGAGTTTTGTGGGTCTCGAATTGACGCACTCTGTAAACGGTACGGCATTGAACGTGAAAGTCTGCCACCGTTCCGTCCGGATCAGAAGGGGCTGGTGGAAAAGAGTTTCAGTTTGATTCAGAATCATTACACCGTAGCCCTTCGTGGTAAGGGCATGATTGAAGCGGACGCACAGGAACGCTGGGCGACCGATTACCGCAAGCAGGCGTCGCTCACCATGAACGATTACATCAAGCTGCTGATCCATACGGTCGTTTATCTCAACAGCGCAAGGGTGCTGAGAAATTATACCCTTACAGACGAGATGTTGTGCGATCATGTGACCCCGACGGCTTCTGGATTGTGGCACTGGTTTGCCGAGATGGGACGGAGCACTCTTCTGGCGTTAGAGGAACAGGAATATTCCATGTTGGCCCTTTCACAGGGAGAAGTTACCGTAGATCGACATGGGGTTCGGTTCCGTGGCTTCCACTATGGAGCACTGGCCTTTCGCAGTCTGCTGGAAAAGCTGAGGAACAGCAAGGTAACAGTGGCATACGACCCGGAACGTACTGACCTGCTGTATCTGATTCAGGACGGTGAATATTTGCAGCTACCCTTGACCAAAGCAGATCGACGGTATCGAAAACTGTATCTTACAGAAGCACAGCAGTATCGAAACGCAGAGCAGAACGCCAAGCAGCAGTGTGACGCAGCCGAAGTACAGGCGCGGGTCGATCTGATGCGGGACATCCAGACTATCACAACCAAACGATAAAAAGGAGGAAAGCACCATGTCGGACAATCCCTATCTGGACAGCGTACCCGAAGAACTGAGCAAATCGGACTTCGTACAGCAAATCAAAAGTACACCCGATTTTGCAGGTGTGCCGATGACCAACCGCATCGCCAAAGTGGGTGAGCTGTTTGTGCCGATGGATTACATGTACACGGTTTATGATCTGCTGCTTCGCGCAATTCGCACCACCTATCTGACCATAACCATGCTGGACACGATACGCCAGATACAGGGGCTGCGGCAGGAGAGCGTTTCCAGCTTCGCAACAGAGGCAGAAAGCGGTTCGATTTTGGGGGTTCCCGGCGTTGGCAAAAGCTCCACGGTCCGGCGGTGCTTGTCCCTCATTCCTCAGTGCGTGACGCACAGCGAATACAACGGCAAGCCGTTCTACAAAAAGCAGATCCTGCATCTGTTTGTCGAGTGCCCGTCCGACTGCTCGGTGAAAACACTGGCGTACAGCATCATTGCAGCCGTGGACCGTGCGATCGGTTCGGAGTATTTTCGGTTTGCTGCCAAACAGAGCCGGTTGTCTGCCAGTGCGCTGGTGACGCAGGTGAAAATCATCTGCCTGAACCATGCGGTTGGTGTGATCGTGGTCGATGAGATCCAGAACGCCATTCAGACGGCGGTACATAACAAGCAGGTAAGACCGCTCATCAAGTTTCTGGTGGAGCTGGTCAACGAAACATGCACCAGCATTTACTTTATCGGGACCTCGGAAGCAGAACAGCTGTTTTGTCGGCAGGAGCATTTGCAGCGCCGTACCCGTGGACTTCGGCTTTTGCCCTTACGTCCGGATGCAGGATATCGTCAGTTTCTCGAACAGATCTGGCAGTTTCAGATCACAGAAAAGTACATGCCGCTTACCGACCGTGTGGCTAATCTGATCTATGACCACTCCGGCGGGATTCCGTCTTACATTATGCAGATTTTCCAGCAGGGACAGGCCCAGACCATTCAAGCCGAGCGAGAGCAGATGGATGAAAAGCTGCTCAAACAGGGCATTGAGCTGCTCAACCTGAGTGTGCCCAAGAAGTTTCCAACCGGAATATCGCTTTCGGATTTTACGGTGTCCGAGGTTGTGAGCGAGCCAGCCGCACTTCCGGAGCAGTCGAGACAGGATGAGCTGACACAGGGTAAGCCGCAGGTAGTGCCTCGTCTGTACGCCAACCCTCGTGGACGCAAAGCCGTAATCAGAAACAATCTGGATTTGATTGAACTGTGGAAGCGCAAGCAGGAGACAGAGAAAACCGTACAGGGCATGGAGAACTTGGGATTGATAGAGAGGGGATTGCCATGATCGGCTTCTTTCCGCAGCTATATCCGGACGAATTATGGTACAGAGTAATCATGCGGTACCATCTGAATGCTGGGCGGAGGAACTGGTAAATGCGTTAAATAAAAATCAGAAATGGAGCGATATTCCAGAAGTACTGCGGTCTCAGCTGGAGGAGATGGAGTACGTTGGTGATGATGAGCAGAGAAATCTGTATATTATCGATGATGTTTTCACGGCGTCAGAAATTTACGAAATAACGAAATGCTATAAGGAAAACGAGCAGTTGAACGAAGGCCGTTTGGTAGTTATGATTGACTATTTGCAGCGGCTTGTGAATAAAGACGTAACAAATAGTGAGCGCCAGACGGTTGAAAAGAATTTGAATGCGCTCCAGCGGATTTACAAAGAGCTGAACGTTGCAGTGGTTTGTATTTCCAGCCTCAACCGTTTAACCTACGGTCAGCCGATTAAAAAGTCGATCGTTATAGAAACGGGTCAAATTGAATATGATACTGCGGTATTGATTGGTTTACAGAGGCAGGGGATGCATAAATTGGATGGATTGTCTGACAAGGAGCGTATGAAAGTTGCAGCAGAAATGGGATTGGATGGTCCCGACAGAAAGAATAAGGATGGTTCTGTCTCATGCGAATTGGTCGTTGTAAAAAATCGAAATGGAGAAAATGCAGATTGGGCTACGAATAAGTATATTCAAACCGGACAGTGGATCTTTTCACAGCGCATTGATCGAAAATATGGTAAAAAAGCGTTGCAAGCGTTCTTGACAGCAATCACCGAACCAGCTCAGGCGGGTAACCCTTCTCCGCAACACGGAGAAGGGCGCTGGGTCTGGACGGATGTAGAATCGAGCCGGTATCAGGGACGTTGGTTTCCACGGGTAAAAAGAGTTTATCCGCCGGATGCATATCAACCGATGGCTAAGGATTTTTGTATCGCAACGGATCATTGGGGGAAGGGAAGCAATAGTGTGAATCATGCGGTGGCTCTTGCAAATTATTCTCCGTATCCGGTACTGTTGGCAGATACGCAGGAGAAAAACTCTCTGATGAATCAGTACTGCGAAGAAAATCATATTTGTGTAGTACCGATTTCCGGTATGCCGGGAGATTATATGCGTCCTAACGGCAAGATTATTGTGGATCGAAAGGACAGCCTGTCGGAATTGTATCATAATTTCTCCAAGGGAACGAGTTGGGCATCTTACGCAGTAGCAGCACAATTAGCAGGAGCAGAAGGAAAGAAACTGGTTTTTGTAATTGCTGTTGATCCAAAGGACAATGTGCGTTGCCTCGATGATTTATCGGCCTGGTAGGGACAGCTCCTAAATGAGACGATTGTGAATGGAGCCAATCTGCTCGAGCAACTGAAACGGTATCAGAAGCTTTTTCAGAATACTCGATTTTACTTTGTTTTGCGGCATGCTCAGTGCGCTGCGATCTGGCGGTTAGTATGCACGTAATAATGATTGATACAAGAATAACTCTGATTGATTTTTCGGGCTTGGTGTGGAACGGATCTGCGCGCCCCTTTAGAAATGGTCCATCGTTTGTTAAGCATGCCGGAATGTGATATTACAACACCCTCCGGCGGGCATTATGCAATGATGTCAATAAATATACCCTTGTTGTAAATGTATGCGTGTAGAAGCAGGCTATGATCGAGTGTGAAAAATAACAGGTGTTTTGCGAGACAAGTCCAAGTGGCTGTTTGGACACGAAAAAACCGCCAGAATGGCGGGTTTTTGTCATGGAAATGAAATCAACCTTTTCTGTTACAAATGCAAGGTAAAGATCAGGCAGATCGGGGAGAACCGATTTTACGTTATGCCCACGCATCCATCAACAGGACGTCCCGTATCTTGCCGCGCCGGACAATATCCTTGAGCTGCACCGAGTTAAACAGGTCGGTCAGATATTGCCTGCAGGGTTCTGCTTCAAAGTGCAGGTTGGACAGATAGGGCATGCCGCCGGCAGTCAGATACTTCTGGAAGCACTGAGCAGGCGTCGCTTCCGGAAATACCGTGTGATACAACTGGATAAACTCTTCAAACGAAAAGGGATAGATGACGAATTCAACGTATCGTCCGCCCAGATAGGTGGCCAGCTCACCGGACAGCAGTTTCGCATTGGAGCCGGTGATATAGATGTCGCAATCCATTTCCACGCGGAAGGAATTGACGCATTTTTCCCAGCTGTCCGCCTCTTGGATTTCGTCAAAGAACAGATAGACCTTGCCGCCCATTCCGGCAGTGCGTTGGAGGATCTCGTCATGCAGTGCCTGCGGCGTACACAGATGGCTGTTGCGCATATCTTCAAAGTTGATCGTGATACAGTGCTCGGCGGAAACCCTGTTGGAAAGCAGCTCCTCCCGAATCAGTTCCAGCATGACCGACTTGCCGCTGCGGCGCATGCCTGTCATCACCTTGATGAGATCGCTGCCGATAAACGGCCGAATCCGGTTCCTATAGCGTTCGCATAAAATTATAGCGCAGTCGCCTCTTTTTGTGATCGGTTAGTTCTCACAATAATCCGTGCACTTGAAAAAATGGAAATTATAAAGATTTTATCAGATATAACCTATAAAATTGGAAAAGCAAATAGCTGGAATGTATCTCGTAATACCCAGTAGTTCCAGACCGCGATGAACAGCACCGGTATTGTAGCCGCGATCCAATGCAATGCTTTGCATTGGAACCCCATTTTTAATCTGTCGCTCTAAGTGTCGTAAAACCAGTAAGCGCTCTTTTTCGTTGGCTGGGTTATACATCTACACCTGTTATGAATCTCGTACTTTCAGTCTACAGTCGTTTCCATCAAATAGCCAATGCCACTCTTTTTTCCGTGGTTTATGCAGCCGCTGTCTGGAGCAGTTTTGCTGGTAGTGCGACGCTTTTTGATCGTCTTAGTCGGTGGCTTTTTAAAACCGGGCTGTTTTAAGAACTCTTCGTCTAAGCGATTCAGATAACTCTGCATGCTCAATGCCGTTTCCAGTTCGGTTTCAATCCAGCTATCTTTGGAAACATTTGCTGGCAGATATGTCCCGTCAGCTGCCAATTCCTTTCCGTCAACCAAGCCACTCTGTACACAGCGTCGGACGATTTCCAAAACACCTGTTGAAACAACTGACCTTCGTTCCACTTGCACAGTCTTGTTTTACTGAACGTAGAGTGATCCGGAATTTTATCTGCAAGCGCAAAACCACAGAACCACCGATACGCAAATTTAACGGGATGTCCTAAACCAAGCGACGTTCTGATTGAATCCCATACAAGTACCCAACCAGCAACATTTTAAACATACTCACAGGGTCAATGAATGGGCGACCGTTTGAGGGGATAATATGGCTGCAAAATATCATAAATAAAATCGAATGAAATGACTCGTGAAATTCTTTGCAGCAAATGATTGCTTGGAATCAACTCGGATAAATCCATGATCATCATGCTCATTTGTCCGCTCTGTCGTCCCATCATGCATAATGCCTCCCTTGATTCCTACTTGATTCCTATTAATCATAGGGATTGCAGAATGAGGACTTTGTCAACAGATCCTCGATGATACGCTATCGTAAATAATTTGTACTATCAGATTGGCAAACTGTATGTTGCAAAGCATGCGGCGGATTATAAAAGCGATTTTGCTGACATGATTGGTTCGGAAGGCGATTGGTCGGATATCAATAAACATATTAGGAATGGTATAGCGTTGAGTCATCACATTTGCTTATAGAATGAAATTAGGAGCAAGCGTGTGAGACCTATTGTGTAAAGAATATAGATGTTGATTGAAAATGTAAGAAATTAACTTATGATAATGCCTGATTTTGCATTTGGATATATAATCTTATTATGATGAATGTCATAATAGGGGGGATTATATGGATTGGATTTCGGGAAAAAGCCATTGTTGCCGTATTACCCTTCAACTCTAGTCATGCTATGGAGTAGTACCCTGTAAGTGCAGTCGCAAATTCCCCAAAAATCTGTTAAACTGAACGAACAGAGACGGAGGGGATCGCAATGAAACGTTACAGCAAAGAATTTAAGGAAGAAGCACTGAAGCTGTCGGATGAGATCGGCGTAAAGAAAGCCGCGCAGCAGCTCGGCATCGCATACTTCACGCTGGCGGACTGGCGCAGCATACGCCGGAATACACCGCCCGCGAAGCCGCTGAGCGCGGAGGAGCAGATAATTCGCATCCGCGAACTTGAACGGGAGAATGCCGAGCTTCGCACCGCGAACGACATTCTCAAGGATGCACTCGGTTTTTTCGCAAAAGACCGCAAGAAGTAAAAGCGTGTGAGCGGCACCTGTTCGTAGTCGAACGCAAGGGCGTCTACACGGCAAAGGAGATGTGCCGTGTCCTGTGCCTGAGCGAATCCGGCTATTACCGCTGGCTGAGAAACAGGGAAAAGCGGAACAGGCGTC